>JAGVLI010000802.1 GCA_020054355.1 Planctomycetales bacterium
ACCGCCGCCCCCACCGCCGCCGAACTATGTTCCCGAAGTGCCGCCGCTGGACGAGCCGCGCCCGCATGGCTGGTTTACCGGCTTCGATCTGGGCGTGGCTTTCCTGAAGATGCGCGATTTCACCGAATTCGCCACCGCCGATCCCGACACCACCGTGGCCTGGGCCTGGCAGCTGGGCTATCGCTTCGAGACCGGCAGCGCCGTGCGCTTTTCCGCCGCTGGCCTGAACAGCGAGGGCAACGGCGACGGCTGGGATTCGCTGCTCGGTCCCGTCCGCGCTACCAGCAGCGTCGAGAACTTCTACTGCGACCTGGACTACGTCTCGCGACGCTTGGGTTCGCCCGATGCCTGGAGCATGCAGTGGCACGGCGGGCTGCGCTTCAGCGGCATGGACCTGAAAACCCGCGTGACCAACGGCATCATCGCCGGCCAGGCCGTCAATGAATTCGGCGGCGCCGGCCTGCACCTGGGGCTGGAAGCGCAGCGGGCACTGGGCGCGAACGGCTGGGCGCTGTTCGGCAAGTTCGATGGCGGCGTCGTCTGGGGTGACGCCCGCCAGACCATCGAAGCCACGGCGGGGGCATTCACGGCGGGCGTCGATACCGAAGGCCCGGAAAGCGTGCCGATGGTCCAGCTGCAAGCCGGCCTGCGCTGGGAACCGCTGGCCATGCCGTGGTTCCGCTTCGCGGCGGGCTACCAGTTCGAGCAGTGGTGGGTCAACGCGGACGGCGAGAATTCGGAAGACGCCTTCTTCGAGAAGCTCGGCTTCACCAGCCACGGGCCGTTCCTGCGTTGCGAATTCGGATACTGAGAACCCGGAGGAGCTCGCTCATGCTGATTCGCGTTGTCTGGGCCGGCTTGCTGCTGGTGGGTGTGCTAGCCGATGACGTTCGTGCTGAAGTTCCGCCGCCGCTGGTGCAGCGGACCTACCCGGTCGCCGACCTGATCGTCCCGCACGACGACTACCTTGTGCCGCCCCAGTCATCGGGATTGCCGGCGCCCGAGCGCCGGCCCGCCGCGCGCGAAACGACCGAGCACGGGTTGATGAAGCTCATCGTCAACGTCGTTGCGCCGACCACCTGGCAACTGTGCGGCGGGCCGGGCACCATCGACTATTTCCCGCTGGGCATGGCTCTGGTCATCCAGCAGACTCCGGAGATTCACGAGCGGATCGCCGAATTGCTCGCGGGCCTGCGCCGCATGAACGATCTGGAAGTGACCGTCGAAACCCGGTTGCTGTCGCTCTCGGACTCGGCCTTCGCTCAGCTTTGCAAACGGCTGAGCCTTCAGCCCATGGAAACCGACCTCGACGGTACGCCGCCCGACGCCGCTGCCCCGACCGCGGCGCGCACCTTGCTCGACGACTGCCAGCTGTTCCAGCTTATGGAAATGATCCAGGTAGACCGCCGCAGCCAGGTCATGCAAGCGCCCAAGCTGACCGTGTTCGACGGCCAGACGGCCAGCCTCCAGATCGTCGATTACCAGTATTTCGTGACCAACGTGCAGATCGTCCAGCAGGGTGGTTCCGTGGTGTTCGTGCCGCAGCAACAGCCGGTGCCCGTGGGCATGCAAATGCAGGTAAAGCCGGTTGTCTCGGTGGACCGTCGCAGCGTTCGCCTCGACCTCAAGATGCACTGCGCCGATGTGGCGGCTACGGTGCCCCTGCTGCCGGTGGAGTCCTTTATTTCGCCTTACCAGGGGGACGGCCAGTACGGCGAGCCGGTGCCCTTCACGCAATTCGTCCAACAGCCGAAGATTCGACGCCTGAACCTGGCTGAAACTGTCGAGATGCCGGACAACCAGACCGTGTTGCTGGCCGGCTGGAAGCGGACGCGACAGCTCCCCAGCGAACTCGGCGAGTTGCTCGCCGACCTGCTCGGCCCGAACTTCGACGGCCTGCGCCATCGCGACGAAACCGAGCATCTGGTGCTGCTGGTGACGCCCCGGATTATCGTTTCGGAAGAAGAGGCGACGCAGGGGACGGGAGTGGAACTTCCCCATTTGCCACCGGTCGTCTCCCATCCCCGCTTCCCGGACCTGTTCGGTGAGGGAAGCGGTATGGTACTGGCGGGTTCCCGTCTGCCGAACATCTGTGGAATGTACGAGTTGTGGGACAACCATGAACGCGCTTGCAAAAATGGCCAACGCCTCACGGCGTTCCAGCTTTTTTACGAAATGGCTCGGCTGGACCCGGACATCTGGCTCTACGTCTACGACCCCATCGGCCGCTCCGCTCCATATCGTCGGTGAGATGGTATTCGGTCCAGACATCCAATGATGCCTGTGCCAGCAACGCCCCGCTTGCCTCATTTTCGCCCTTGCAATCTGTTCGCGCCTTGATACATTCACTGAGACCTAACAGTGTGGCAATATAAGTTTGGCAAGGCAGGAGAAGTACGGGCGAAGGTAAACGAGGACGCAATGGCGATTACCACGGACCGCAAAACGGGCATCATTGACCAGTATCGGCGCGACCCGAAGGATACCGGCTCGCCGGAAGTGCAGATTGCCCTGCTCACGGCACGCATCAACGAGCTGCACGAGCACATGCGCACGCACAAGAAGGACCACGCCAGCCGGCGCGGCCTGCTCAAGATGGTCAGCAAGCGGTCCGGCATGTTGACCTACCTGCGCGGCAAGGACCGCAGCCGCTACCTGGCGGTCATCGGTAAGCTCGGCCTCCGCAAGTAAACCAGCCAAAAGGAAAAAGGAAAAAGCGCCGAACGGATGCTTCCCGCTTTTTCCTTTTTCCTTTTCCATTTGCTTGCAACTCCTGGCTCGTACCCGCCTCCTGCCGGCACATGCGAGGGCTGTACCGTGCAGGCATGTCGTGTGGAACTCAGTCTCGGCGCGCAACGACTCAGCATTGAAACCGGCAGATGGGCCAAGCAAGCCCACGGGGCCGCCGTCGTCCAGTACGGCGACACCGTCACCCTGACGGCCGCCGTCGAGGGCGAGGTGGACGACCGGCGCGATTTCTTCCCCCTGGTCGTCGATTACCGCGAGAAGACCTACGCGGCCGGCAAATTCCCCGGCGGCTTCATCAAGCGCGAAGGCCGGCCCACCACCAAGGAAATCCTGACCAGCCGGCTCATCGACCGGCCCATCCGCCCACTCTTCCCCGCCGGCTATCTCAACGAAGTGCAGATCATGGCGTCCACGTTGTCCGCCGACCGGGACAACGATCCGGACATCCTGGCCATGATCGGCGCCAGCGCTGCGCTGCACGTCTCGCAGATTCCCTTCCTGAAACCGACGGCCGCCATCCGCATCGGCCGCGTCAACAACGAACTCGTGGTGATGCCCACCCACACCCAGATGGAAGACAGCGAGCTGGACCTGATCGTCTCCGGCACGCGCGACGCCATCACCATGATCGAAGGCTTCGCCCGCGAAATGTCCGAAGAAAACATGGTCGAAGCCATCCTCTTCGGCCATCAGCAGATCGTCAAAATCATCCAGCTGATCGAGGAGCTGCGCGAGAAGACCGGCCAGGGGCGCAAGGAGCCGCGCGCCGCAGGTCCGGCCAACGCCGCCCTGGACGTGGTCCGCCAGAAGTATTACGACGAATTCAAGACCCGCAAGCTGACCTCCGGCAAGCACGCCCGCGCCGACAGAATCAAGGAGCTGCGCGAAACCGTCTTCAAGGAACTGGTGCCCGAAACCGGCGACGGCCCGCACACGCCCGAACAGGTTTCCGCCGCGTTCGCCGCCCTGGAAGAGCGCATCGTCCGCGACTTGATTATCAACGAAGGCAAGCGGATCGACGGCCGGGGTCTGAAGGACATCCGGCAGATCGTCTGCGAGGTTGGCGTGCTGCCCCGCACCCACGGCACCGCCGTCTTCCAGCGCGGCGAGACCCAGGCGCTGGTGACGACCACCCTGGGCACCGTCAGCGACGAGCAGCGCGTCGACGGCATCGGCGAGGAATACAGCAAGAAGTTCATGCTCGACTACAACTTCCCGCCGTTCAGCGTCGGCGAGTGCCGGCCGATCCGCGGGCCGGGCCGGCGCGAGATCGGCCACGGCGCGCTGGCCGAGCGCAGCCTGAAGGCGATCATCCCCAACCCGCAGAAGTTCCCTTACACCATCCGCGTGGTGTCCGACATCCTGGAATCGAACGGTTCCTCCAGCATGGCGTCGGTTTGCGGCGGCACGCTGTCGATGATGGATGCCGGCGTGCCGATCACCAATCCGGTGGCGGGCATCTCCATCGGCCTGGTCAAGGAAGGCGAGCGCTTCGCCCTGCTGACCGACATCATGGGCGATGAAGACCACTTCGGCGACATGGACTTCAAGGTGGCCGGCACCCAGCACGGCATCACGGGCATCCAGCTGGACCTCAAGATCGACGGCATCAACGAGGCCATCGTCCGGGCGACGCTGGACCAGGCCCGCGACGCCCGCCGGGAAATCCTCCGCCAGATGCTGAGCGCCATTCGCGCCCCGCGCTCGACCATCAGCGACTACGCCCCCCGGCTGCTGACCATCAAGATCAACCCCGAAAAGATCGGCCTGCTGATCGGGCCGGGCGGCAAGACCATCAAGGGCATCCAGGAAGCCACCGGCGCCAAGATCGACATCGAGGACGACGGCACGGTTTACATCTCGCACTCCGACGGCGCTGCCGCCGAGGCGGCCCGCTCGCGGGTCGAGGCGCTGACCGAGGAAGTGCGGATCGGCAAGGTCTACGACGGCAAGGTGACTTCGGTCAAGGAATTCGGGGCGTTCATCGAGATCATGCCGGGCCGCGACGGCCTGTGCCATATCAGCGAGCTGGACGACAAGTACGTCGGCCGGGTCGAGGACGTGTGCAAGGTCGGCGACCGCCTGCAAGTGAAGGTGATCGCCATCGACGACCAGGACCGCGTCAAGCTCTCGCGCCGGGCGTTGCTGCGGGAACAGAACCCGCAAGGCAGTGCTGCCCCGGGTGGACCGGGCGGTAC
>JAGVLI010001016.1 GCA_020054355.1 Planctomycetales bacterium
AGCCGGGCCAGCGCCTCGTGCTGAGCGGCTTCGGCGCCGGCCTCAACTGGGGCACCGCGGTGGTCTGCTGGTGAGCCGGGGCCTTCCATCTCATGGCCGCGCGTAAGTCCAAGAAACAAGTCCGCCGCTTTCAGCGCGTGGCCGAGCAGCGGCTGGAGGAAGCCGCGTTCTTGCTCGACCACGAGTACACCAATGCCAGTGTTTACCTGGCCGGCTACGCGGTAGAATGCAGCCTGAAAGCCTTGATCCTGGCGAGCGAGCCAGCAAGACTGCATGCCCGTACGGTCGATTCCTTTCGAGGGGCGGCGGCCCATGACTATTCGTGGCTGAAGCACCAACTTCAGATTCGTGGAGTGGCCCTGCCGCGTCCAATGGAACTTCTGCTGACGCAGGCGGCCGGGTGGTCAACCGATCTGCGATACGCGGTCGCCAAGACGGATCGAAAGGTCGGCGAGCAATTCCTGTCAGCGCCCCAGGCGATCGTGGCCTGGGCGAACGGGAGGATTTGAGATGCGTTCTTCCAAGAAAACAGCCCCAATTCCCTCCGCCGGAGCGCAAACGAAGTCGCCGGGTAAGACGCCGCGTTTGAACGGCAGCGCAGCAGCCGGCAAGAACGTCGATGATGCGCCGCTCCAGCGGATGCGTGCCATTCTGCAGCGCGACTACCTGGCGGCGCATCCGCAAGCCAAGATTGCGGTCAAGCGTTTCAGCTCCTGCTCAATTCGCATCAGGATCATCGATCCGACTTTTCAAGGCGTCCTGCTGACCGAGCGCGACGCCGAAGTCTGGAAGATACTGGAACAGCTGTCCGACGACGATTTCCGTCAAATCGGTATGCTCGTACTGGTATCTCCCAAAGAGATCGACGTTTCCTGGGCGAACCAGGAGTTCGAAGCCGGCCCTGCGAGCAAGATCTGATGGCACGGATCGTCCGGAAAGGCACCCACTCATGGGCGCGATTGCGGAAAGTCCTTGACTTTCCCGCCTCTTCCGGCGAAACAACATCTGCCGACGACTCGCGTTCTCCTCTCCCGACAAACTTTTCGCCCCGGTTTCCCGTCGAGTATGCGCTATCAGCGTTCGTACCTGATCTTCTTTCAGCATCCGGACTGGCCGCTCACCCTGATTGCCGGGGCGGCATGCATGCTCGTGCCCGCGTTTGGCTGGGGCGTATTGCTGGGTTGGTTGTTCGAGGTTGCGGAACAGCAGCGCGGCCAGCCGGCGGACGATTTTCCGGCGTTCGACGTCAACCGGCTCGTCGTCTACCTGCGGCGCGGCTTGGCCGCGGCGTTGCTCCATGCCGCCGTCTGGCTGCCGTTGTTTCTGCTGTTTACCCTGGTCCTCGGCAGTTCGCTCTATGCTGGCAACCCGCCCCGCAGTCCGGGCGTGGGCGCGAAACTCCTGGCCAGCGGGCTGTCGCTGGCCATTCTGCTGATCGTGCTGCTGGTCAGTTTGCCGTTGCTGCCGGCGACGTACTACCTCGGCTTGCGGCGGGAAGGCGGCATGCCCGATGCTATCCGTTTCGCCCAGGAATTTCTGAAGCTGGTCTGGCGCGAATTGCTCCTGACCCAGGTTTTCGTGCTGGCTACCGGATTGACGCTGTTTTCGCTCGGCGTCATGCTCTGCGGCTTCGGCGCTCCGCCCGGCCTGGCGCTGACGGCCTTTGCCCAGTATCACTTGCTGGGGCAGCTCTACGAACTGTATCTACAGCGCGGCGGCGCTGCCCTTCCGCGCGAGGCCGCGGAGCCAGCCCCGACCAGTGCTTGAGGAGGCTTCCGCGATGTTCCGCCACGTCACCGCGCTGATTGTGCTGCTCCTGGCAGCTGCGTCCGCCCAGGCTGGATTGGAGATTCAGAACATTCAGGCAGCGTATGCGCCGCTGCTGCCGGAACGCAAGTCGCTGGAGTATTACTCGCTGGATTTGATTTACTTCCGCTATCTGGTTACGGGCGCGAAGACCGACGATCAGGGCCAGGTCGATGTCGAAGCGGTCGTCAAGCTGACGGACGGCAACGGCAAGGAAGTCCACAACCAGAAGGTGCCGTACAAGGGCAGCCTCAGCCTGGGCGGCGATGCGTTCGCCGGGGCGGCGTACATCGCGCTGAACGAGCAGTTGCTCTCCGGCACGTACAAGCTGACGGTCGAGCATACCGATTTCCTGGGCACGACCAAGGCGGCATTCGAGCGGGAGATCAAGGTCAAGTCCACGGAGTTCGCCCTGGTCTTTCCGCGCTTCTCCTATGATCCGGAAGGCCGAGTCCTGGCGCCGGCCGGCGGAGTGATTCACCAAACGTTGTATTTCCGGATCGGCACGATCGGCTTCGACCGCGCACAGGATCGCGTCGAGTTGGTGTCGCACGTGCAGCTTCTGGACGCCCAAGGCAAGGAGTTGCTGCCGAAAGCGCTGGAAACCGTCATCAAGGAGAGCGACGCCAAGACGGTGAAATCGACCAGCGTGGCGAACTTCAGCGGTTCACTGGGCCTGCACCGTCCGGGGGACTTCACCCTGCGCATCACCGTCACGGATCGGCTCGGCCAGAAGACGGCCAAGTTCGAAACGCCGCTGCGGGTGACATTGCCGTGAGCTATTTTCCTGGTACTGCACGCGGCGCGAAATGAGACTTCCGAGCCGCGCACGAAGTAAGCGGGGCGGTCTACCGCTTACTTCGTGCGCGGCTCGGCGAATGTCTCAATGACGGTCTCATTCCGGGCCGTGTGCGCTATATTTCATTTCAAAAACCGCCGATAGCGCCGTCGGACTATCCAGTCGGAAATGCCCGCCGGCAGCCAGCGGAGGATGCGCACCGGCCAGGTATCGCGCGCCGGAAACGCGACGAAGGGCCGGCGGCGGCGCAAGGCCACGATGATCCGCCGAGCCGCATCATCCACTTCCAGCAGCCTCGGCAAGCGCGCCGCGATTTGCGCGGTCATGTTGGTCCGAATCCAGCCGGGGCAGATGGTCGTCACGGCAATGCCAGCCGGCACCAGTTCCACGCGCAGGGCGTCGAGCAGGCCGTTGACGCCTGCCTTGCTCGCACAATAGCCGGCCATCTTGGGGAAGCCCCGATACGAAGCCAGGCTGGACAGCGCCATCAGATGTCCGCTGCGCCGCCGCAGCATGCCAGGCAGCACGGCATCAATGCTGTGGACCACGCCGATCAGATTGACGCGGATGATGTTCGCGACGTCCTCGCCATTGAAGTTCAGCGCGGAAGTTTCCCTTCCGATGCCGGCGCTGGCGATCAGCAGGTCGGTCGATCCGAGCTTCTCCTCGAGGCCGCGCACGGCTTGCAGCAAGGCAGCGCGGTCGGTCACGTCGGCGACCGCCCAGGCCACCGACTTGCCGTCCAATTCGATGGCGAGCTTTTCCAGGGCGGCCGCCTGTAGATCGACGGCGGCGATCCGTGCGCCCTCGGCGGCCAGCTGCCTGGCCAGTTCGCGGCCGATGCCATTGGCAGCGCCGGTGATGAGCACGACCTTCCCGGCGAAACTCGTCATGAAAACCTCGCTATTCCAATTCCGGTTGGCGAATCGACGTTGTGAATTAGCTGTCAGCTATCAGCCAATAGCTGTCAGCTAAATCAGGCGTTTTTCAAACCAAGCGGCGCCGTACGCAGCCATTGCGGCGGGGCATTCGATTCGACGGACAGACGCTGATGCAGCAGACCGCCTCTGATGGCAGTCAATTATTCTATCGAGCATCTGGTGTGTGGACGCCGACCGACCTGTGCGAACTGGCCGAAGTCCCGCCGATCTCTGAAAGTGGGAAGTTTGGGCAAACCCAGCCCAATGTGCGACGTATAAGCTGCGTCAGGCGCGGCGGCCCTGGGCAGTCCGGTAGTTCGGGGTTATCCACGAAGATAAAGAATACCGATAGCTGGGGAATGGTGGGGAGCTGCAGCTCGCGAGAGTTGGCTTCCGGGCCGGACAGGATGTCCGCGCCGTCCTCAAACGCAGACAAGGAGTCGGCCCATGGGGGACAGTCGCCGCGCCGGGTTGCCGAAGCGCTGGCAGGTCACGGCAGGATTTTGCAGCATCGCGCTGGGCATGTCATTGGGGGCCGATTCGCCCACCCTCGCGCAGCAACCCCTGGCGAGAATTTCCGCCGCGGCCCAGTCCCTCGCGCCGCGGACCCTCGTCTTGTGGACCATCGAGGCAGCCGACGCCCAGCCGGCCGGGCTGATGCAAGGCGAAATGGAAGTCGGCCCCGACGGCACGCTGCCCCTCGGACCCTACGGTTCGGTGCCGGTCGCCGGCTTGTCCCTGGGGCAGGCGCAGACCAACGTGCAGCGCCACCTGGCGAAGTTCCTCAAGCAGCCGAAGGTGACGCTGAGCTTGGCGGCCTCGACCGCCTTCCATTCGACCGGGCCGCTGGTCACGGTCGGCCGGATCGTACCGATCGGCGACAGCGAACCGATCGACGAACCCGGCCCGATCCTGGTGGCCGAGGCCGGGCAGGAGGCGCCCTTGGTGCTGCCTCCAGAATCGGAAGTAACCCTGCCAGCGGTTCACGCGCCTGCCAG
>JAGVLI010000972.1 GCA_020054355.1 Planctomycetales bacterium
CGCACACGGGACAGATGGCGACGCCGCCGGCTGCCAGCGACATGGCATCGCCGAAAGCGTCTTCCCACTGATGGCCCTGTGGACAGGTGTAGCTGGTTGCCATGCATGCCCCCGAAATTCAGGTTCAATCCGCGCGAACCGAGCGGCGCTCCACGTCCGAATGTGGGGTGTGCCGCTTCCGATTATCGCAGCCAGCAGCCAGGATGCAATTGCGCGGCCATGTGCATCTTCGTGAAATCGAGAGATCATCCAGCAATGCCCGAATCACGGCAGGCTTTGTCGCCAAACTAGGCTCGCGATGGGAAGCCGCCGAATTCCGATTTTCCGATTAATGCCGCAAGTGTAAGCCATGATGCCGGTTCCGACAGGAGTGCGGCAGTCCTGGCTCCATTGGCACCTGGTTTGCTCTTTCGCCAGCAGAGTCGGCAACCGGGTAACAGTGGAACAACGGCCCTATTCAAGACGGTGTCATGAACCTGACCTGCTGGCCCATGCCTGGACGAAACATGTCCGCGGAATTGTCCCCCCTGGACGGCGAGATGGTGGAACTGGCCTTGTTGCTGCCTAGCTGGCAGGCCGAGGCTTTGGAAACCTCCGCCCAGCAGCACGGGCAGACCGCCGGCCAAGTGCTGCGAGCGCTGATCGGCGACTACTGCCGTCGGGCGGGCAGCGCCGTACCGTATGCGGACCTCAACGAGATCGATTCCTAATACTGACTCCAGGCACCGTTTGCTCGTGGGTTACGATTCCAATCGTGACAGGCAGTGGGGTTGTCACGATTGGAATCGTAACCCACGAGCAAGACAAGCATGAGGTCGCTGGACTTGGCACTAGTTCGCCAAGACCCGACTGCGCACTTCCTCCTCCTTGTACCGCCGGAGCGGTTTCACCGTGAAGCCGCTGCCGGCGGATTTTCTTTTGCGCCGGTGTCGTCCGGCTGACCGGCATTTCGTTCCGTGCCCTCGAAGTGTCCGTGGTAAGATTCAATCAGTCATACCCGTCCTGCATCGGGAATGTTCCATGAACGCCATCCGCATTCACAAGGTGATCGATTCCGAAACGCTCCACCTGCCGGAGTTGAAACCGCTGATCGGCAAGGCGGTGGAGATCATTGTGCTGGAAGAGCAAGCAGCCAATCAGGCCTTGACGACTGATGCCTGGGCGGACGCTGCGCGGGCAGTTCGCGAACTCAAGGACTATGACTTTGACGCCTGGCGGGAGCAGCGAGAGTTCGATCGGCGCCACGCTGAAGACCACTTGCCATGATTCTGGTCGATACCAGCGTCTTGATTGCCTACCTGCGGACTGCGGACTCGAAGCTGCTTTCTCTGTTTCGGTCGCGGCCAGTGGCCATTTGTGGCGTCACCCGTGCCGAAATTCTTCACGGCGCCCGCAGCCCGGCGGAACGAGCCAATCTGCTGACATTCTTGAATGCGTTTCAGCTGGTCCCAATTCCCGAACCGCTTTGGGATGTCATTGGCGATAACTTGGCGACGTTGCGCTCCGCCGGATTCACCATTCCGTTTCAGGATGTCATCATCGCCACCGTCGCCATCGAGCACGACCTCGAGCTTTGGACCCGCGATCAGCAGTTCACCATGATCCAGCCGGTGCTCTCGCGACTCCGGCTGTTCGTCGAACCGCCTTGAGAACGACGTGCGAAATAGCCGGGAAATAGTTAGTTGCCGGGAGTGTTGGCGGCAGTATTCAGCGTAGACGCGGCCATCGAAGGGGGGCCAAGTTCATGGCCAAAAGCCAGCTCGCCACGGTGTTTCGGCACATTCGCAAGATCATCGGCTTGTCGGACGGCGAACAGCTGCCCGACGGCGAGCTGCTGGAGCGCTTCGTCGTTCGACGCGATGAAGCGGCTTTCGGGCTGCTGGTGCAGCGCTATGGTGCGATGGTCCTGGGCGTCTGTCGGCGCATCCTGCACGATCCCAACGACGCCGACGACGCTTTTCAAGCCACATTTCTGGTGCTCGTTCGCCGGGCGGCTTCTCTGGAGCGCCGCTCCCCGCTGGGCAGCTGGTTGTACGGCGTGGCCTATCGCGTGGCCCTTCGGGCCCGGGCCGACGCCGCCCGACGCCGCGAACGGGAAAGGCAGACCGAAGTCATGTCACCCGCTGATCGTCTGGACGAAATCGAGCTGCGCGAGGTCCGCGCGGTGCTCGACGAGGAACTGCATCAATTGCCGGAGAAGTATCGCGCGCCGCTGGTCCTGTGCTGTCTGATCGGCAAGACCAACGAGGAAGCCGCCCGCGAGCTGGGTTGTCCGCCCGGTTCCATCTGGTGGCGGCTCGAACGCGCCCGCGAACTGCTTCGCCAGCGCCTGACGCGCCGCGGCGTGGAGCTGTCGGCGGCGGCGCTGGCCACCCTGTTAGCCGAACAAACCCAAGCTGCGGTTTCCGCCCAGCTAGCCGGCGCGGCACTGGAGAGTGCTAGTCTGCTCCTGGCCGGTCAGGCCGCGGTCACTGCCGGCCAGGCGCAGGTTTTCACCCTGGCCGAAGGAGTCGCACGCACCATGTTCCTGAACAAAATCTCCAAGCTCGCGGCCGCAGCGCTCTTGCTGGTCTCCCTGGCCAGCGCCGCCCTCGGCACCGTGACCTATCAAATCCTGGCGTCCGCACCCCCCGACGCCAAGAACGCGCCGCTGCCAGTGATCCGCTCCGCCCAGAGCGGACCCTGGTCGGCGGCCGCCACCTGGGAGGGCGGCAAGGTGCCAGATCGGAAGAGCG
>JAGVLI010000561.1 GCA_020054355.1 Planctomycetales bacterium
CAGCACGGAAAATCCGCCGCGCAAGATCGAAGACCCGCCGGTGGCTCCCAGCGAGCGCCGGCGGATCGTCGCCGCGTCCACCCAGGCGCTGGCCGACGCCCTGAAGCATCCATCGGTCCATGTACTGCTGTCCGAGGATCAGTACGACCTGAAGCTGAAACGGGACGAGAGCGGCGGTGAAGCGCCGGGACTGGTCTTCCAGGGCAAAGACTTGGTCCTCGAGGCGCTCGACCCGGCCAAACGGCCGACCATCCAGCTGGGCTACGACGCCAGCGGCAAGTTCCAGTCCTGGACCGCCCTGACGGTAGGCGGCGGCACGGTCGTCCTCAAAAACCTTCGTCTGGCCATCCACGCCGCCGGCACGCCGACGCCGATGGTCGCCGTCAGCCGGGAAGCCGGCCGCATCCGTTTCGAGAACTGCGAGTTCGTGCAGTCCGGCATGCCGGACGAAGCGCGGAACGCCCATCTGACCTCGGTCCACGCGGCGGGCCGCACCGGCGACGCCTTCGACGGCGAACCCGACCTGCTCTTCGAGCATTGCTGGTTCCGGGGCGGCGCTCAGGCGGTCCTGTGTACCGGCTCGCCCGCCATCCACATGAAAGACTGCGCCTTCGGGCCGCATCACACGCTGGTGCATTTCCGCGGCGCCAAGGTGCAGGACGCCGAGCTGTGGATGCAGCTCTGCTCGGCCATGCTCGACAACAGCACCGCCTTCGCGCTGAGCGACGACGCGGAATGCCGCATCGTCGTCGGCAATTCGCTCTTTTCCGACGTCACCGCCGGGGTGTCGGAGGAGCAGCCGGGCTGCGTGCTCATCCGGCAAACAGCCGACCGCCCCGGCAAGCTGCGCTTCGAGTCGGATCAGCGCAACGTCTATCACCGGCTGACCAGTTACTGGATGCAGGGCAACCGCGTCCGGGCCGCGACGCTGGAAGAACTGCGTTTGGAAACCCAGCTGGGCCGCACCGACCGTTCGCTGGCCATGACCGCGAACCCCTGGCAGATCGAACAGCCGTTGTCCTGGCTGAACCAGCCCCGCAAGGCGTTTCAGTTAAATATGGAAGCACCAGAGCTGCGCCGCCTCGACAACCCGAAACGCATGATCGGCGTGGAAGCCGCCGCCTGGGGCCCGATCTATCCGGCCGAACTGCCGCCGGTCAAGGAGCGCAAGCCGGACCTGGTGGTCCGCAAGGAGAAGATCGTCGAACCGGGCCGGAGCGACAGCAACCAGGGCGTCTACTCGACGCTCAAGGAAGCGGTCGCCGCCGCCGGACCCGGCGACACCATCCTCATCAAGCACGACGGCCCGGAGCCGCTCTACATCGCCCCGCTCCGCCTGGAGGACAACCCCGACCTCAACCTGACCATCAAGGCGTTCGAGGGCTGTCATCCCATCCTGTTCCTGGGGAAGACCAACGACCCGGACGCAGCCATGTTCCGGCTCAGCGACGGCAAGCTCACCCTGGAAAACCTGGAGCTGCACCTGCCGACGCCGCGCGCCGAATTCCGGGCGCAGAGCCTGGTCTTCATCACCGGCGATGCCCAATGCACCTTCAAGAAGTGCATCGTCACCATCGAGGACACGAAAGACGTGCCCTTCGCGGTCGTCACTCTGGCCGACCCGAACACGATGATGCGCAAGGAGCCCAAGCCCGGTCCCACCGGCGGACCGCGCCTGCGGCTGGAGCAGTGCTTCGTGCGCGGCGAGGGCGACCTGCTCTCCGTGCGCGGCAGCCAGGCGCTGGCGCTCGATGTGGAAGATTCCCTGATTGCCCTCGACGGCTCGCTGGCCATCGTGGACGGCAACGCCAAGGAGCCGCCCACCAAGCCGGCCGCCCAGATCAACCTCAGCCGGGCGACGATCTACCTGACCGAGCACCTCTTCCTGCTGCGGGCCTGCGAAGCCAAGCCGATGCCCGGACTGGTGCCCACCCAGGTCGCGCAAGTTTCGAACTGCGTCTTCGTCTCCGGCAAGGAAAAGAACGCCCTGGTACACTTGGACGGCATGGACAACGACGAGCAGGTGAAACGGCTGTTCTCCTGGGGCGACGGCAAGCAGAACGTCTACAGCGGTTTTTCACCGATGGTCGAACAGAAGCCGCGCCCGGACAACGCCGCGCCGCTGTCGCAGTACGACCGCGGCAAGTGGGAAGACTTCACGCCGCGCGAAACCGAACGGCGTTACGACAAGATCGCCTTCTCCTCCTGGCCCGGCAACGAGCAGCGGCCGCTGTCGCGCAGCTGGGCCAGCCAGTTCAAGATCAAGACGCCGGTGGAGCTGATCGGCTGGGGAGCGAATACCGAGCGCTTGCCGCGCTCGCGCGAAGAGATGGATTCCGGCATGGAATCGCGCCAGGGCGAATAGTGCCGACCGTCCGCCGCCGCTCGTCAACACCAATCGAACGGCAACCATCGCTTCCCGATTCATCGTTTCGCGCGGGACCGTCCCGCGCGAAACGATGAATCGGGAAGCGATGGTTCCTCAGCTCTTCTTGCCCTTCTTGGCCTTCTTCTTGCCGCCCTTGGCCTCCGCCTTGGCCTTGGGCTTCTCTTCTTCCTTTTTCTTGGTGCCGAAAATGGCATCGTAGCCTTCGGCGAATTTCTTGCTTTCGGACAGGCCGATGCGAATGATGCTCACGAAACCTACCTCCATCGGAACGGCAAGGGTGACGATCGCGGCCCTGATACTCAGGGAATGCGCTTGGTGAACGTGCCGGAGCACGCGGCCGCACCCGCTGCGGCGCTTCTCTGCTATCAGTGTAATTTCCAGCGGGACGATTGTCACGCGCATCCCCCAGAATTCGGCATGCCAGCTGCATTTCCCCAGTTGCCAGGACCGCGCCAATCCCGGCAAGTTGCGCCGCTTCCGCGCGGCTCGCGCAGTTGGGTTTGACTCAGCGGAACGGTGATTTAGAATTGAAGTGGAACAGGTCCGGCCAAGGAAGGCAGGGCTTCAAGAGCAGAGGGCAAGCCATGTGGGTCCCACCCGCCGACCATCCCTTACGGCGGCTGTTTGCCGGCTACGCCGAACACACATTTCAGCACGATCTCGGGATCGCCGATCCCGCGCTGATCGACTACCTGTCGCAATTGCTGTCGCAGTTCATTCACATGGACACCCTGTACCGGCTGCGCAACGTCCAGGGCAAGCCGCTCGAACAGGTCGTGGACATGATGCTGGACGCCCAGGCATTGCCGCCGGAAGGACGGACGACGCGCGAGGTGCATCGGCACATCGGCGACTTCACGCTGTTCTGGACCGGGGTCTTTCCCGAAGCGGTCAAGCGCCTGCGCTCGGCCGCCTGCAAGGACCATCTCATCGACTATTGCACCCAGGGCAAGCGCGCCTATTACATCGCCAGCACCTTCGACGACGAGCCGTTCAAGGAAGAAGCGCCGGTGCTGCGCCGGCTCAGCCAGGAATTCGAGTTGTGCGCCTACGGCCTCCATCAGGTCCGCATCGAATGGGAGCGCTCGCAGCCGGACGCGCACGATCAACTCGGCGGTCGGCTGCTGGGCTGATGGGCGCGCCGGTTCACCGGACGCTGGCCTGCCTCGTCCCTCTATGCTGCGCGCGGCCCGAAAGGAGACTGCCGAGCCGCGCACGCAGTAAGCGGCAGGCCCTTCCGAGCCGCGCACGAAGTAAGCGGCAGGCCCTTCCGAGCCGCGCACGAAGTAAGCGGCAGGCCCTTCCGAGCCGCGCACGAAGTAAGCGGGGCGGCTGACCGCTTACTTCGTGCACGGCTCCGCCAATGCCGGACAATCGAATCACTCGTTCGCTGCACCGAAAAATGTCTGAAGACCTCTTCCTCCAACGGCTCCTGCTGCTGCTCCTGCTCGGCGGCGTCTTCGTCCTCCTCGATCTGCGCAAGCCGCCGGCCGAGCGCCGGCGGCTGCGCGAATACTGCTTTATCCTGGCGGTTGGCGTGGCGGGCGCCGTCTTCGGCGCGGTCAACGATTGGTTCACCTGCACGCTGTCGCCGGAATAC
>JAGVLI010000057.1 GCA_020054355.1 Planctomycetales bacterium
CCCACTCCTGGTCGCCGACGCGCGGGTCGCCCAGCACCTGGTTGGTCAGGTGCGGCTTGCGCTCCTGGGCGATCGTGCCGATCTTATACTTGCCGACCGGGACTCGGCCGTGCGGGCCGTCGAGGTGCGTGTATCTCCCCGCGCTGGCCTGCAGCTCCAAGACCTTCTCCGATTCATCGAGCGTCCAGATGCGGGCAAAGGCCGCATCGAGATGCCGGACCACCGCCTCGGCGCACAGTTGCAGGATGGCCCGCTGGTCGTCGCCCTTGGTGAGGGCGAAAGCGATATCCGCGGTCAGGGCCGACATGCGCGCCCGTTCGGCCAGTGCCTCCTCGGCCTGCTTGCGCTGGGTAACGTCGCGGGAGAAGCAGCGCGTGTGGGCGAACTTCTCGTCTGCCGTGCGGACGTTGGAATCGACCAGCACGTACTTGGTCGAACCGTCCTTGCACCGCAGCCGTGCCTCATAGTCGTGCAAGGTCTCGCCGCCGCGCAGCCGGCGCAAGATGTCGTCGACGGCGTTCGCATCCGCATGGAACTCGGCAATGTGATGGCCGACACACTCCTCGGCCGTACAGCCGAGGAGCTCCAACTCGGCGCGGTTGGCCCATTGGATCACGCCGTCCGGCCCGACCGAGTGCAGACCCACCGGGGCGTTCTCGACGAAGTCGGTCAAATCCCGCTCCCGCTTTCGCGCTTCCGCCTCGGCCCGTTTGCGCTCGGTGAGGTCGCGGAGCATGGCAGTGAATTCAGGCGGGCCTTCCCGGTCGGTGCAGGCGATGGTCAGCTCGACGGGAAACTCCGCGCCATCGGCGCGCCGGGCAGAAAGCTCGAGCAGCTTACCGAGGACCGAGCTTTCACCGGCCGCTCCAAACCGTGCGAGCCCCTGCCGATGTCGGTCGCGCAGCGCGGGAGGGATGATTAGCTCGGCCAGTTCCTTGCCCAGCACATCGGCCCGCCGGTACCCGAAGGTCTTCTCCGCCGCCGGGTTGAATTCGAGGACGTTGCCCCGGTGATCGATGGTGATGATGCTGTCGTACGCGGTCTCCAGGATGGCCCGCGTCCGCGACTCGCTAATGCTCAGGGATGTCGCCGTCCGCTGCAGTTGGATATAGAGCAGGCCCAGACCGCCCAAGCCGAGGCCGGCCATGCCCAAAGTGGCGAACAGCCATATTTGCCGGGCGGCGTGGCTCTCGGCCACGGCACTGTCCAGTGGGCGGATGAATTCGAGAACACCCCGCACATCGCCAGTCCGCCAGTCCGTCTTCGGACTGTCGGGATGTTGATTGTGGCAGGAAACGCAGTTGGGCTTCAGCCGGTCCGCGACGGCATACCGCAGCGACGGGCGGCCCTCGAACTCCTCGAAACGATAAAAGGGCTGTTCGGGATGCTGGCGCAGCGCCCGCAGTGCTTGCCGTTCGAAGTCGTCGCGCGGGCCGCCGTCCTTCGACCAAGGAAAGGGAAAATCGCTGTACAGTCGCACGTGGGCGCCGGGCCTGCTCTCGTTGATGCGCTTCCCCAGTTCCATCGTGAGAGTCGCCGGCAAGGGGACGGCACGGTCCTTCGTGTGATAGTCGTGGGTTACCTCGATACCCTGCGGCTGAATCCGCCCCACCACTTCCGACGCGTAGAGCTGGCGAAATTCTTGCAGGGTGACTGCTTGCAGGGCCGTCCCCTGCAAAGGCAGCTCCTCGTACAGCCTGCCCGCTTTCTGTTGCAGCTGCCAGAAGGTGCCGGCGGTCCCGAACACCGTCGCCAGCAACAAGAGCAAGGCCACGCCCGTTCGGCCCCAGAACGCCCCGAGCACACCGCGCTGGGAAGGATTTCGTCGCCTGCGGCTTCCCGAATCAAGGAGCGGAGCGGAGTTCATGGCCCTATTCTCAATCCCGTTGTGACGGCAGGTCGGCCCACGTCCAAGCATAAGGCGCTTTTCGAGCGCGAGCCAATCGGTCGGCGCCAGAGCAGCGCCACGGGCAGACGCGAAGCCGCCAGCGGCGCCCTTCGGGAAGCGGTATCCGCGCGGCGGACTGACCTGGCTGGCGGCGGATTGGCTGAGCAGCCGCCAAGCGAACTCCGGAAAATGTCTCGAGGAGCGCCGGTCGTTGAGTGGCCGGGCACGCTGGTGCTGGCTCTCGGCCCAGCCGTCGCAGGCCGAGTCAGCATGCGTTTGCGAACGATGTGGGGTAATGATACGTTAGCTGAAACATCGCCGCGGCTTACGACCGTATCACCGATGGTCGCTCGGCTGGTCCACGGTCAGGAGATTTTGAGCCATGTCCTCCCCGTTGCCGAGGGACGATGACCGACTGAGCGAGACGCGCCGCCAAGCGCTCGTGCAAGCGGCATTGGACGCCATTGTCTCGATGGACTGCGCCGGCACGATCCTGGAGTTCAACACCGCGGCGGAACGGACCTTTGGCTACAAGAAGGAAGCAGCCATCGGCCGCAGCCTGTCGGAACTGCTCATTCCCGCGAG
Source organism: Planctomycetales bacterium (assembly GCA_020054355.1). Taxonomy (GTDB): domain Bacteria; phylum Planctomycetota; class Planctomycetia; order Gemmatales; family Gemmataceae; genus JAGVLI01. The sequence continues at coordinate 2,474 of JAGVLI010000057.1, forward strand.
CCTGCGCTCCGCTCATCGCCGGGGGCTGGCGCACTACCTGGCGACCGGCGAAAAGACCCGCAACTGGAGCCAAATTGAAGTGCCCGCACGGCATCAGGACGGGCACGAAATCCAGCTTGAAATTTCGTTCAGTGAA
>JAGVLI010000252.1 GCA_020054355.1 Planctomycetales bacterium
CGCGGCGCTTCGGTGGGTCTTCGCGAGTACGCTCGACCCACCCTACCTGATGCGCTGGACGGATGGAGATCTATCTCCGCAGGCCCCGCAGGAAGGACAGCGGACGCACTCGTGACCAGGTACGACCAATTCGAGCATGCCTCGCTGACGGACGTCGGCGTGCGCCGCAGCCATAACCAGGATTCCTTGACCGTGATCCTGGCCAAGGACGACGAGAGCTGGCGCGACCAGGGGCACGTCTTCCAGGTGGCCGACGGCATGGGCGCGCACGCCGTCGGCGAGATGGCCAGCGAGATCGCCACCCGCATCATCGCCCATACCTATCACAAGCTGGCGGCCGACGGCGTGGTGCAGGCCCTCAAGAAAGCCTTCACCGAAGCCAATACCACCATTCACGACAAGGGGCAGCGCAATCCCGAGTTTCAAGGGATGGGCACGACCAGCACGGCGCTCGTGCTGCGGCCCGACGGCGCCTGGATCGGCCACGTCGGCGACAGCCGGGCGTACCGCATTCGGGGCACCATGCTCCAGCAGCTCAGCTTCGACCACAGCCTGCACTGGGAGAAGGCCCGACGCCGGAACATGCGGCCGGAAGACCTGCATGGCGTGCCGACCAATGTGATTATTCGCTCGCTGGGGCCGGAAGCCGAGGTGGATGCGGACATCCAGGGACCGCATCCGGTGCAGGAAGGCGACATCTTCCTGCTCTGCAGCGACGGGCTGAGCGGCCCGCTGTCCGACCGGGAAATCGGCGCGGTCAGCAGCGTGCTGTCGCCCAAGGAAGCCTGCCATTTCCTGGTGGACCTGGCGAACCTGCGCGGCGGGCCGGACAACATCACGGTCATCATCGTCCGCATCAGCGGTGGCGGTAAAGGGAAGGGCAAGGCGAGCGTCGCCAAGAAAGGGCTGCCCTGGTATCAGCGCGTGCCCTGGCCGATCTGGATCCTGTTGCTCGGACTGCTGCTGGCCGGTACTTCGTTCGGCTTCATTTATCATCAGATGCAGCGCGCCGGCGGCTTCGCCTTCACTTCGGCGGTCGTGGCGATCATTATCGGCCTGGTCGGCCTGGTGATCTACCACAAGCAACGCCAGGACGACCCGGACCCCGAGCCGGAATACCGGCCGCGCACCAAGGTGTACCGGGAAGCCGAATGCAAGATTGACGACACGCTGGTATCCAAGCTGTCGAAGGCGGAAGAGACGCTGGCGCAGCGGGCGCGCGAGGCGCAGTGGGAAGTGGACTGGAAGACGCAACAGAAGCACCATGCCCTGTCGGAGAAAGCACGCGGCCAGAACGACTTCAACGGCGCTTTCCGCGAACTCTGCCGGGCGATGCGGCCTTTGACCGAAGCCCTGCGCAAGACCCGCCACAAGGAAGAAGCGTTTAACCCGCACTGGGACAAGACCGAGACCTGACAAGGGCGACTGCCGACAGCTCCTCGTTTCCAGGGTCCGAGCCTGGGAATGAGGACAGTGGTGTCATTTGTCTGACTGCGGCACCCCTCCCAGGCTGCGCCACATGTACCAGGTCGCCACGCTCCGATACGGCCGCCAGGGTTCGGCTAGCTCCGTCAGCGCCTCTCGTTTGGGTAATTCAGCCAGGGTGTAATGCCGTTGGACCGCCGCTCGCAGGCCGTAGTCGTCCACTGGCAGCACGTCGGGCCGCCCCAGTCCGAAGATCAGGAACATCTGGGCGGTCCAGCGGCCGATGCCATAGACGGGCACCAGCTTTTCAACCACTTCCTCATCTTCCAGTTCGTGCAGCTTCGCGAGCGGCACCGCCTTCGATTGCGCCTTTTCCGCCAGGTCGCGCAGCGCCCGCAACTTGTTGGCCGACAGGCCGACGCCGCGCAGCAGCTCATCGGGAGCGGCCAGGATTTTCGCCGCCGTCAGCTTGCGCGGTCCGACCGCTTTCAGCAACCGTCCGCTGATCGCCGCGGCCGCCTTCGAGGAAATCTGCTGGGCGACGATGGCCCGCGCCAGCAAGCTGAACGGGTCGCCGCCCGGTTGCAGCGTGCAGTCGCCGACCGTGGCAATCACGTCCTTGAGGACCGGATCGCGCCGGGCCAGGTGCCGTCGGGCGGTGGGATGGATCGGAACGGAAGCGCTCATTGAATGAATAATCCTCGCTAAACCGCAAGCGGTATCCAGGCCGCCAGCGGCCTAAAGAACGGTCTTCCGCGGCGTGGGTGTTACTTCGCGTTCGAGATGTTCGATGATGGCGGCGGCCACGTCCACGTCGGTCGCCTTCTGAATGCCTTCCAGGCCGGGCGACGAGTTGACTTCCAGCACCATTGGGCCATCCTTCGATTCGATCATGTCCACGCCGGCGACGCGCAAGCCGACCACGCGGGCAGCGGCCAGGGCGGTCTTGCGCGATTCGGGAGACAGCCGGACTTTCTTGGCCGTGGCCCCGCGATGGATGTTCGAGCGGAACTCGCCCGGATTAGCCTGCCGCCGCATCGACGCCACCACCTTACGGCCGACCACCAGCGCTCGAATATCGGCCCCCTTGGACTCCTCGATGAATTTCTGAATCAGGATGTTCTGATCCAGCCCGTGAAAGGCCTCGATGACGGAACTGGCTGCCCGCGCGGTCTCGGCGAGCACGACGCCGATCCCCTGCGTGCCTTCGAGCAGCTTCACCACCACCGGCGGGCCTTCAACTTGCTCGATGCAGGCGTTGATATGTTCCGCCTGGCGAGTGAAGACTGTTGGCGGCAAACCGATGTCGTGACGGCTGAGGATTTGCAGGCAGCGCAGCTTGTCCCGCGACCGGGCAATGGCCTGCGATTCGTTCAGACAATAGACGCCCATCATCTCGAACTGCCGGACCACCGCCAGGCCGTAGAACGTGATCGACGCCCCGATCCGGGGAATGACGGCATCGACCGCGCCGACCGGCTCGCCCTGGTAGAACAGTTCCGGGTTTTGCTTGCTCACGCGGATGTCGAATTGCAGGGTGTCCAGCACGCGGACGTGATGCTTGCGTTTCTCGGCGGCCTTGACCAGCGCCTGGGTGCTGTAGAGCGTAGGCTGGCGCGACAGGATGACCAGACGCATAAGCGGTCCTTTGCGATCGGTATGTGATTCGGCGGCTGGCGGCCGTTACTTGCGCAGCACGAATTTCCGGCTGACGTCGACGACGAAATCCCCTTCGAGGAACTTCCGGCCCAGGATCACCGGAAAGCACATCGTGCAGCGGTTGGTGATGGTCAGCTGCACGGTCTTCGTGAAGTCGCCCAGCCGAATCCGGGTTTCGATCAGCGGGCGCTGTTCCTTCATGCCGTTGGAGTTGCTCACCACCACCATGCGCAGCACCGGCACCCGCACGACCTTCACCCGCTCCGGATGCTTACGGTACAGGGTCAGCCGCAGCTCGGCCACCAGGCCGTCCGCTTCCTGGTGCAATTCGTAGCTGCTCACGTCCAGCGCGCTGGTGCGGGCGCCGGTGTCGATCTTGACCCGCACCTTCCGCAGGCGCCAGTCCGGAAAATCGACGATTTCCTTCCAGCCGATCAGCAGCGGGGGTTGGCCCGGCACTTCCATCCTTGCGTACCCTTGCAGGAATAGCTTTCGGGTCCGCCGTGCGGACCATGAACCATCACCATTGGGGATTTTCAATGGTCCGCACAGCGGACCCTACGAACGCCGCCGGCGCAACTCGCGATACTGAAAGTAGCCCAGCAGACCGATGGCCGCGACGGCAGCGCCGCCCACCAGCAGCAGCGTGCGGATGCTGGGCAGCAAG
>JAGVLI010000581.1 GCA_020054355.1 Planctomycetales bacterium
CCGGTTGACTGCTTGCCCGTGGGTTACGATTCCAATCGTGACAACTCCACCGCCGGTCACGATTGGAATCGTAACCCACGGCAAACCGTGCCCGGTTGATCTTTCCGCGCACCGAGGTAGAAAAATGTCTGGAAACGGAGCGAAATCATGACGCGCGTGCCGGTGATTTTCTCGGAACAATCGCAGAGAACCAGCGATTCGCCGATCAACTTCTTCATTCAGCAAGCGGTCGAGAACCCGAACTCGATCAGCTTGGCCGCCGGCCTGGTGGACTATGCCTCGCTGCCCAGCGATGAGGTGGCCGAAGCCGTGGCCTCGGTGCTATCCCGGCGGCAAGCGGCCCAGCAAGCGCTGCAATACGGCGTGCCGCAGGGCCATCCACCACTGCGCGAAAAGCTGCTCGGCCGGGCGCTGGCGCTCGACGGCGTCACTGCCCGCGACGTCTCGCTGAGCGTCGAGGACGTGGTCGTCACCACGGGATCGCAGCAGCTGCTGTACCTGCTTTGCGAATTGCTGGTCAATCCCGGCGACCTGGTCATCACCGAGGCGCCGTCCTATTTCGTCATGCAGCAGACGCTGGAAAGCGCCGGGGCGCGCAGCCTCAGCGTGCCCATCGACGAGCAGGGCATGAACCCCGATGCGCTCGAGGAAGTGCTGCTCGGGCTGGAACGCTCCGGCGAGCTGTCGCGGTTGCGTTTCATTTACGTCGTCGATTATTTCCAGAACCCGACCGGCTTGAGCCTTTCGCTACCGCGCCGAAAGCGAATCCTGGAACTCGCCCAGCGCTTCAGCCGGCAGCACCGCATCCTGATCCTCGAAGATGCCGCCTATCGGGAGCTGCGCTACGACGGTCCCGACCTGCCGAGCATCAAGAGCTTCGACCGCGATAACGCCCATGTCATGCTGGCGTACACCTTCTCGAAGCCGCTCGCTCCGGGACTCAAGACCGGCTTCGGCCTGATGCCGGCGGAACTGGTCGCGCCGCTCTTGCACATCAAGGGCAACCACGACTTCGGCTCCAACAACCTGACGCAGCACCTCATTGAGCGCTTGCTGGACAACGGCAGCTACGATCGGCATGTCGCCAGGTTGTGCGAGGTGTATCGCCAGAAGCGCGACGTGCTGCTGAAGGCACTCGCCGACGCTTTCCCGCCCGCGCTCGGCGTCCGCTGGACGCATCCCGAAGGCGGCCTATACGTCTGGATGACGTTTCCGGAGGACGTGGATACCGGCACGAGCAGCGAGCTGATGAAAGCGGCGACGCGCGAAGGCGTGCTCTATGTGCCGGGTCAGTTTTGTTACCTCACCGGAGAGAACTGCCCCTCGCCAAGCAACGAGGCGCGGCTGAGCTTTGGCGTTGCCTCGCCTGACCAATTGAAAGAAGCGGCGCGGCGGCTGGGGCGGGCGTATCGCTCCACGATCACCCAGCAGCGTGCCCTGGCGGTATCGTAGCTTCCGCGATTCGGGGTCAGGTGGCAACGAGACCCTCGCCTTGGCAGCGTTTGTTCGTGGGTCACGATTCCAATCGTGACAAACAGCATGGTCTGTCACGATTGGAATCGTGACCCACGAATCTAGGCGGCCCCCCACCCCTTGCAACTCCACCGGCAATAGACCGTGCCACGCACTCAGCGGGCGTAGCGAATATCGAGCTTCGCGGCTTCCTTCAGGTCCGCCTCGGCTTTCTCCTTGTCGCCCTTCATGCGGTGGACCAGGCCGCGATTGTAGAACGCGGCGGCGAAGTCCGGCTTCAGCTTCAGCGCCTGGGAATAGTCGGCAATGGCCTTGTCGAAATCCTTGCGTTCGGCAAAGACGTTGCCGCGCCCCTGGTAGTTCAGGTGGTCCTTCGGCTCCAGATCGACCGCCTTGTTGAGGTCGGCCAGCGCCTTGTCGAACTCCTTGGTGTGCCGATACGAATTGCCCCGGTTGAAGTAGAGGATGGCGTGGCTGGGGGCCAGCTCGATGGCCTTGCTGTAGTCCGCGATGGCCCGCTCGTAGGCGCCGACGCCGACGTAGATCAGTGCCCGCTTGTAGTAAGTATTGGGGTCCTTGGTGCCCAGCTTGATGGCGGCCTCGAAATCGTCCAGGGCCTCGGCGGTTGCCTTCTTGGCCTGGTGCGCCTCGCCGCGATGGTGGAAGGCCATCACGTTCTTGGGATCGAGCTTGAGGGCTTCATCGTAATCCGCGATGGCTTTGTCGTGTTCGTCCAGACCGGCGCGGGCGATGCCCCGGCTGATATGGAACAGCGGTTCCTTCGGGTTCAGCTGGATGGCCTGGTCGTGGTCGGCCAGCGCCTTCTTGAAGTCCTTCAGGTCGTTGTGGGTCATGCCGCGATTGTGCCAGTGAATGGCCGACTTGGCGTCGAGCTTGATCGCCTCGGTGAAGTCGGCGAGGGCCGTGGAGTATTCGCGCTTGGCATGCCAGGCCATGCCGCGGTTGTTATGGGCCAGGCCGTAGAGCGGGTTGAACTTGATGGCCAGCGTGTAGTCGGCGATGGCCCGGTCCTCGTCGCCCTTGCTCTGCCAGGCCAGGCCCCGGTTGTAATAGGCCTCGTGGAACATCGGGTTGGCCTTGAGGGCGGCGTCGAACGCCGGGATGGCCTTGTCGAATTCCTGTTTCTTCATGAACTCGATGCCCTGGTTGAAGGACTTCAGGGCCGCCGGGTTCTGCGCGAAGGCGGCGGAGCAAGTCAGCAGCCAGCCGGCCAGCGCTGCCAGTCGGAGCCATCGATAGCGATTCATGCTCCCTCCTTCAGAAATACGGGTTGCGGATGGCGAAAGGCGACTCGACAATAAAACATCGTCGGCAATCATTCGTTGGCTAATGTACCCGGCGCGAACCAACCTTCGCAATCCGCAAATTCCTCATGATGCGACCAACCGAACCCCGAGACACGCCCGCCCTGGTGGCGCTGACCGCGGAGACCGGCTTCTTCAAGCCCCTGGAAGTCGCCACGCTCCAGGAAGTGCTGGACTACTATCACGAAAGCGCCCGGCAGCGGGGGCATCGCTGCTTCAGCCACGAGCGCGACGGCGTCCTGCGCGGCTTCGTCTACCATGCGCCGGAGGACATGACCGAACGGACCTGGTGCCTGTGGTGGATCGCGGTAGCGCGGGACGAGCAGGGACAGGGCGTCGGCGGTGAATTGCTGCGCTTCGCCGAGGAGGACATGCGCCAGCTGCAAGGCCGGGTCCTGTTCATCGAGACATCCGGGACGGCGCATTACGAGCCGACCCGGCGCTTCTATCTGAAATACGGCTACGAGTTGGCGGCCGTGCTGCGCGACTACTACTGCGACGGGGACGACCTGGTGATGTTCCGCAAGCGTTTGGACGGAGCGGGTGCGCACGAAAATGCCCCGCCGCCGACTTCCCCTACAGTCGCCCATCTGTAGGAGTTGCCAAACGGCGAGGCAAGAAGCAGTAGCTTAGTTACACCGCCAGGGATGGCAAGTGAAGTTTGCAAAAAAGATCGACAAAATTCCGGCAAACGAACTCGTATCACTGCAAATCGAATGCCAACCCTGACGGCGACTAGCTGCTCCGCGCATTCCTCGCGATTCATTGGGGTTTCCGGCCATCGCGTGCCTGGCCGACGACCACCGGCGACGGCGCGTTGCCTGGCGTTTGGTCAATCGCCGCGCACCTTGGTCAGACATTCACCAAAACGGGGAGGGCCGAGCCGCTGGCGCGCTAGCGCCCGGTCAGAGTTCCGCAGCACTTTTGGCGAGCGTCGGGGCGTCAGCCCGACGTGCTTGCGCC
>JAGVLI010000041.1 GCA_020054355.1 Planctomycetales bacterium
AACCGACCTGCCGCGCCAGGGCATGCAGGGCGCCAATGCCGTCGCTGCCGAGGCCGCGGGCGCGGTCGGCGATCTCATACTGGATACCGCGGGCCGTGAACATCGGGCGGTGACAACCTTGCAGGTTGGACTTGGCCAGGCGGCGTTGCCGGCGCCGCTGGCGGCGGGCCAATTGTTGGCGTAGCTTGGTTTTTCACTGGAAATCCCTCCGGAGTTTGGCGGTTTCTGGTCGGTGCGAAACATGAAACCCGCGAAAAGCCGGGGGATTTCGAGCTTTTTCAGGATTCTGTCGCGGCGAGGGTCGGAAGCCTCGCTTGGTGAAGGGCGAGGCGGGCACCAGCATGCGACCGGATGCGACAGTTTGGGCAGGATTGGCATTGGCGACAGGTAGAAAACCGGAAGCGTCGCGGGGCCTGTCCGGGACGGGCTTCGCGACGCTTCTGGTATTGCTGCAAAGAGTTGGGAAAGCGGAGAGGGAGGGATTCGTTTTTCGCTTCGCCGCAAATCACATGCGGACCAAGGCTTGTGACCGCAAGTCTCGATTGGCAAGAAACTAGCGGTTATCCATCCTTGGTCATCCTTGGTCACGCCTTCTCACCCGTAGCCATCTGATTTGTCCCAGTGGGACAAACGATCCGCGGCCGCACCTCCGCTGCGGAGGTGTACTATGATGCGGTTGCGTTATCCTATCGAAGCGCCCCCAGGCCGAAAACTCCGAGTCCTGGAGTACGCGCGGTACAGCACCGAGGAACAACATCCGAGCTCGATCACGGATCAGTTCTCCTTCTGCGATCAGTTCCTTGCTTCGGCCGGCGTGAAGGACGCTCACATCGAGCGCATCAGCGATCCTGAAATTTCGGGGGAGCTGGTCTCCCGGCCCGGCATTGACCAGGTCAAGGCGGGGATTCGTACTCGCCGCTGGGACCTGCTCCTGGTCGAGGATAGCGGCCGATTCTTCCGGCATGAGACGGCCTGCGGCGAAATGATCGAGAAGGCGGTGGATCAAGGCATCCGTGTCATCGCCATCAACGACGACGTGGACACCGCCGAAGAAGATTGGGAGGATCCGCTGCACGAGGCGATGCGGCACCATGCCCGCACCAACCGCTACACGGCCAAGCGCATCAAGCGAAAGCTGGATGCGCTCTGGCGCATGGGCGCGGCCATCGGGCAACTGCGCCCGGGTTACCGCCGCAAGGCAACCAATCCGGATGCCGAGGAACGCAAGAAGAAAGGCCCCTTCTTCGACGATGTCGATCCGAAGTGGGCTCCCGTCGTTTATGGCGTCTACGAGCGGATCGCCAAGGGCGACCCGCCGTGGCACGTTGCCCAGTGGTTGAGCGAGCAGGGCCTCCCCAAAGCTGCCAACGCCGCATGCGATTCTTGGACCGACAAGAACGTCATCGCGTTGATCAAGAACCCGATCTACCGCGGCGTTGAAGTGTATCGGGACAAGATTGTCCGCAAGCACTATGGCACCGGCGAGCACCGTCTGGTGCGGAACAACCCCAAAGAAATCCTGACCCGGCAGGTTGCGGAAACGCGCATCGTGCCCGACTGGCTCTGGTATGCGGCCAACAAGAAGATCGAGGAGCGGACGACGCGCACTCCGGCGCCGCCTGGCACTGTGCATCCTCTGGCCGGCGTGCCGCGTGATTCGCGCGAGCCGCTCTCGGGCATCTTCATCTGCGGCATCTGCGGCGCCAAGATGCACGTCGATGGCCGGCGCGAAGGCGGCTGCCGATGCAGCAACGTGGCACGCGGCCTGTGCTGGAACAAGGTCAATCCACTGCGCTCTCTGGTTCATCGGCAGCTCGGCAAAGCAATCAGCGATCAGCTCCTGTCTCTCGACGGTGTGCTTGACGCCCTGATCGATTGCGTTCGAGACCGGATGCAGGACGACGGCGGCCGGAAGGAACGGCTGGCAAAGCTCCAAGCCGAAGAGCAGCAGTTGCTCACCAGCCGTAACCGTCTCCTGGACGCCATCGAGCAGGCCAAGGAGCCGCCCGCCGTTCTTCTCGACCGTCTGGCCAAGCGCGAGGAAGATCTGGCCCGCGTCCGGGCGGAGATGGATCGCCTGAAGGCCGAGCAGGCGCTGCCCCAGCAGCTGCCAAGCCGACAACAGATTGCCGACAAGATCAAGGAGATGGCTGTCCAATTCCTGAACATGGACCGCGACATCATCCCGGACCTGCGGCGCTTGGTGCCGGCAATCCGCGCAGTGCCGCACCAGCAATTCGGCACCAACCAGGTTGTCCTTCGCGCGGTCTTCGAGCTGCGCATGATCGCGCTGTTGCCGGACCAGATGCACTCGCTCCTGGAAGGCTCGACGTGCCCGCTGAGCAACGTGAAGTTCATGACCGTGCCGATCATCGTTGACCTGTTTGAGCGATCGGCAGGACCGCGGTACGGGCTGGAGGCGCTGGCCCTCAAGGAGAAGGGATTGACCCTGGAAGTCATCGGGAAGCGACTCGGGATCGCCAAGCGGCAGGCGCATATCGCAACCACCTACGGGGCGGCGATGGCCGCCGCCGGCATTACCGACCCGTATCTCGAACTGAAGGATCCGTTGGCAGCGGCAAGCCGTTGGCGCACGCACCCGCGATTCAACGACAAGACCATGCACGGCAATCAGAAGCACAATCGCACAACGGTGAAACAGGTAGAAGCGGAGACTGCTCTTCTCTCTTGAGTCGATCCAGACTCTCAGCCACCGTTTGAGCCGTGACCGTCATTTGCGCCAGCCCTGCCATACGGCAGGGCTGTTTCTTGCGCCCGCCCCGATGAACGCCACTCGGATTGCCGCACATCCAGCCAATCAAAGGTGGGGTTCATCATCACTCGTTGCCTTGCCGAAGGCATCTTTCCTGCCTCCGCGCGGTGCGGGGGCGATCCTCAACTGGATCGTCCCCTGCCAGGGGATGATCCCTGGCGCGGAGTTTCTCCATGATCGAACCAACTGCTTCCATTTCGCGGATGACGTTGCCTCAACTGCAAGCTGTCTTCTTGGCGATCCGGCCGCGCATCCTCACGCATGCCGCGCTGGTTTTTCGCGGGATGCGCTGCTTCGACCAGAAGGCCGAGTACTTCGCCGAGACGGTGGCCGTGGCCTGGCGCTGGTTCTTGCGCATGGCGGAGCGCGGTAAGGATGCGCGTCAATTCCCCAGCGTCCTCGCCAGCTACGCGGCCCGCGCCGTCAAGAGTGGCCGCCGCCTCTGCGGACAGCTCCGCTCCAAGGAAGTGCTCAGTGAATTGGGGCAGATGCGGCACGGGTTCCGGGTGCAGTCGCTGCCTTCGTCAACGCGCCACAACTTCGAGGAGCTACACCGGAAGATCGGCGCCCAGCGGCGGATGGACAGCTTCGAGGAGTGGCTGCAAGACAACCGGGAGACCCCGGTGCCGGATCAGGTGGCTTTTCGCTGCGACTTCCCTGCTTGGCTGAAAACCCGCTGTCGCCGCGACCGGCGGATGATCCGCGCCATGGCCGGGGAAGAGCGGACGCTCGATCTGGCCAAGCGGTTCCAGCTCAGCCCCGCAAGAATTTCGCAATTGCGCCGCGAGTACGCCGCTGACTGGAACCGTTATTGTGCCGCCCCACCCGAAGGCGAGGGACTCGCCTCCCTTGCAGCATGACAGGTCACAGACTCGGGCTGTCGCAAACACGGCGACAGCGAAAACCAATCCGACAACTCACTCTGAAGTGGCCGGCTTGCAGCCGGCCACTTCAGAGTTTTCTTTATCACTCGGCCCGCTTGCAACCGGACTACCGCTATGTGAAACTCGACGAGGACCCAGTTGGTCAGTTACCGGGCCACCCACTTGACGCCGGCTTGACCGGCCGACAGTTCCGGAACGGTTGGCCCGGTTGGCCCAGTCGGCCCGTCGGCCCCTACGGGCCTGGAAAAGAGCGTACTACGTCATTATTGTCTATGTGGTTGGGGTGAGGGATAAAGTGGAACAACTCGTTATAACCGGACATCGATGGACCTGGCAAAGCTAATCGCGTACTTCGATACCGCGCCCGCCGTGCGGCTGTTGCGCTCGCCGAACGTGCCGTTCATCGTGGATTTCCTCAACCAGCAGTTCAAACGAGCCGGGCGGATCACGGTCCCGCACGCTGAGCTGCTGGCAGCACTCGTCACGTATCAAGAGACGATCCAGGAAAGTTACCCCGACAAGTTGCAGGACAAGCCGGAAACCTACCTTGCCGGATGGTGTTCGAGCCAGACCCGCTGGCTCCGCCGGTTGCTGGAAACGGGCCGAAACGAGCCGGTCTACCAGCTCACTCCGCACACCGAGGAAGTCTTCGCTTTTCTGGATCGGGTCCTGGAGCAGGACTTCGGCTTTGTCGACACCGAATCGCGCTTGCGCCTGGTGATGGAGACCCTGGCCGACCTCGTCGTTGGCGCCTCGGAAGACCCCCAGACGCGGCTCGGTCATCTGCGCGCCGAGCAAGAGCGCATCGAGCGGGAGATCCACGGGATCGAGCGTGAAGGGCTGGTCACGCGCTACCAGCCGGCCCAGATCCGCGAACGCTTTGGCATGGCGGTGTCGCTGTTGAAGCAACTCCAGGGCGACTTCCGGGCGGTCGAAGACAAGTTCAAGGAAATTACCCAGCAGGTCCAGCAACGGCAGAGCGAAGGTCGCGACTCCCGCGGCGGCATCCTGGAGTTCGCGCTCGACTCGGAAGACCTCCTCAAGCGTGAAGATCAGGGGGTCAGTTTCTACGAGTTCGTTCGCTTCATCCTCTCGCCGGCGCAGCAGGAAAGGCTGCAAAGCATCATCGACCAACTCGGCAAGATCCAGGAATTGATTGAGCATGCCGACGGGCTGGAAACGGTCCGGCGGATGGTGCCGGCGTTGCTGGCCGAAGCCGAGAAGGTCATGCGGACGAACCAGCGCCTGTCCGCGACACTTCGTCGGCTGCTCGACGCGCGGGCACAGAATGATCGGCAACGCGTCGGCCAACTGTGCCGGGACATCCTGGGGCTGGCCGCCTCCCTGGCCAGCGACCCGCCCAGGAGCACGGTCGGTTTGACCGTGGAGACGAAGGTTCCCATCGCAT
>JAGVLI010000036.1 GCA_020054355.1 Planctomycetales bacterium
AGTGCCTCCATATTCATCCCGGTCCGGCGGAGGCGCAACAGACCGGCCCGAAAATTTGGAGGCCCTCCTTCATCATCACCGGGAGAAAGTCCCTCGAACTGAATACGATCCGCAATGTAACCTGCCGTGCGCTCCCGCGCCTTGCGATACGATTCCGGCGTGGCGTCCGCGCTGAAGCCGCCGCCGTAAATCAGGCGGTCTGGCCCATAGGCTTCCACGAGCTGCTTGATCACCGGCTTGATGTCCCGATGCGGATACATCTCCGGCGGCGGGATTGACGACAGCTTCATCACCGTGTTCTTGAAACGCGACCACTTGACGATGACGGCGTGGTCTTCCGGCGTGCCGGGGAACGGCCGGCCGAGATGGTCGATGATGACCCGCACATCGGTAAATTCCTTGATGTACGGTTCCAGGGGCGGGGCGTAGCGCGACTCCAGGTGCAGCTGCACGATCAGCCCCAAATCGCCGGCCAGCTTCCACAAGGCGCGTAGCTCGGGTTTGCCGAAAGGCGGCAATCGTTCCGGCGCGTAGGCGTGAATGCGCACGGTGACGATAGGCCATTGCTTGGCCAGCGGGGCTAATTTCGCCACGAAAGCGGGCTGATCGGCGAATACCAGGGCGGTGCCTTTGAGACGCTTCTTGCCGACGGTCAGGCAATGCTCCAGATAGCGATGATCGTCCTGGTAAGGCTCCGGATGCACGACGATGGCGTGATCGACGCCCGCGCCGTCCATGCACTGGAGCAGGTGTTCCGGGGTGGCGGGCTTTTCGGGTTTGTAGGGAGCGCGTTCGTGATAGGGGAACTTCGCATCGTCCTTGCCGGCGAAGCAGTGCAGATGCGTGTCGATGACGGGCGGTTTGTCGGCAGCGAATGCGCTGGCAGCGAAGGCGGCCGGTGCCAGGGCAGCGGCGTGGAGAAAATCGCGGCGATTGAGAGGAAACATGCTGTCATACTCCTTGCAATGTGCTCAACGTCACCAATCCACCACCGAGCCGTCGTCCTGGTCGTAGCTCTCCTGGCTCTTCCAGTCGTGATTGATCTTGTCGGCCAGGGCGTTGTCGTCGAGTTCGACGCCGAGACCCGGTCCCGTCGGCAATTCGAGATAACCGTTCTTCACGATGAAGGGCTTTTTCACATAACCTTCGCCCAAGCTGACCTGTTCCTGGCAGAGGAAATTCGGGATCGATGCGGCAATCTGCACACCCGCAGCCAGGGAGATCGGCCCCAGCGGGTTGTGCGGGGCGATGGCCGCGTAGTACGCTTCCGCCATGCCGGCGATCAGGCGGACCTCCGTGATGCCGCCCGCATGGCAGAGGTCGGGCTGCAAGACCGTGGCGGCCTTCTTCTCCAGCACTTCGCGGAAACCCCACTTCGTATAGACCCGTTCGCCCGTCGCGATCGGCAGATGGGTGCCGCGCGCGATCTCGGCCATGACGTCGTGGTTCTGGCACTGGCACGGCTCTTCGACGAACATCGGCAAGTACGGCTCCAGGCCCTTGATGAGCACCTTCGCCAGTGCGGGGCTAATCGCGCCGTGGAAGTCGATGCCAATGTCCACGTCCTCGCCGCCCGCCTTGCGCAACAGCGCGAACTGCTCAACGGCATAGCGCACCTCGGCAGGCGTCTCGATGTAGCGCGCCGGCCGGCGCTTGGCGGGGCCGGTCTTGAAGGCGGTGAAGCCTTGCTTCTTCTTTTCGAGCAACACTTCCGGCGTGCGGGCGTGGGCGTAGACGCGGACCTTGTTGCGCGTCGGCCCGCCGAGGAGTTCGTAAACGGGCACGCCGAGCGCCTTGCCCTTGATGTCCCAGAGCGCCTGGTCGATACCGCTCAACGCGCTGGTGAGGATCGGCCCGCCGCGATAGAACGCATGGCGGTAAATCGCCTGCCAGTGATGCGCCACCTGCCGGGGGTCCTTGCCGATCAGGTACGGCTCGATTTCCTTGACGGCCTCGCGCACCGTCAACGCCCGGCCTTCGACTACGGGTTCGCCCAGCCCGACGATGCCGGCGTTAGTGTGAATCTTCAGGAACAGCCAGCGCGGCTTGACCAGGAACATTTCCAGCTTGGTGATCTTCAGCGGGTCTTTTTTCGCGATGGGCGGGTCTTTCGGGGCTTGCTCGCCCGCGAGTTCGTCAGGGGCGAGGGCGGTCCAACCCAGGCCCGCCACCGTGCCGGCGAGGAGGGAGCGACGCGAGAGGCGCGTTTGTTCGGCAAGCTGATTCGGCATGGTGGTGAAGCTCCGACAAGTTCAAGAATGGACTAACTGATTCATGCGGGTTTGTTGGCTCGAATTGCGGGATCGGAATGTTCGGGTGGAGCGTGAGACGGGCGCTGTGCCGGGTATTCGGCGAGCGTCATGGAAACCGCAAGTCGCAGATCCTTGAGGGCGCTCACAATAGCCGCCGCAGCGCCGATGGTGGCTCCAATGAGAGCAAACATAGCCCCAACATTCAGGGCAGTCAGAAACGTGTATTCAACGATCCCGGCTCGGTATCCGACGGCGAGTAGGCCCGCGAAAAAGCCCACCAAGCCCCACAGGAGGGCAATTACGGTCATTCGTTTCATCGTTCGCTCCGCTTGTGACCTTGTGTCTGAACCCCGCACCACGCGCAAGTGTCCCACGGACAGCGGGATCACTGCCAGGAAATTGTGACGCCCCGCCGTTGCCCGGGCTCGACAATCGGTGTCAATAATCTGATTGAAAAGAAGTCGACCTAGCGCGGCCGCCAGAAGGCAATGGTGATGTGCATCAGGCTCCAGTAGGAAAAGCTGGAGGCGTTGAGCATTTCGCTGAGCAGACCGACTCTTTCCCAGACATAGACGCGCAGACACAGCAGCGCCAGGATCAGCGCCGCCACGCCCAGGTGCAGCACGACGAACCCGGTGGGAGTGCAGCGCAGCCAGGACCAGAGTCCAAAGCGAGCCGGGGCCGGGCGCTGCTTTAACTGTTTGCAGAGGAACAGCAGCCAGGCGGCGGCGTGGATCAGGATGATGAGGTTGAAGACCACCGAGCCGCCAACGGCCGCCAGCAGCAGGATGGCACAGATGCCGGCGTAGACCAGCAGGATCGGTCGATGCAGCGCCAGCGTGGAGGACACGTCCCCGTAAAGCTGGCAGCCGAGCTTCAGGGCCTGGACCGTGGTCCCCACGCTGCAGAGCAGCAGGACCACCAGGCCGCCGATCAGGCAACCTTGGATTGTGGCTGACTCGATCGCGATCTTGCCGCTGACCAGGCCGTGCAGCAGATAGCCGGCGGTCAGCAGCGTGGTCAAGCCGAGCGAGGCCGACCGGCAAAGCGCGTCGAGGAAGACTTTGCCTTCCGGCCCGCTGGCGGGAGCGTCGCCGTAAGTCTGATAGAGCATCGTCTGGTCCCGGACCTCATGCAGGAGGAAGTAGCCGTAGAGGAACAGGAAGACGAACGGATTATGGGAGGCGCCTGACAGTCCGCAAATGACGCACAGGCCAGCGCCGAGCAGCACCAGGACCAGCAGTCGGCCTAGCGCCTGCGCCGTCCGGATGCGCGGCGAGGTGAGCAGGAACAGCCAGCCGATCCAGAAGTGCGCCAGGCCGATGGCGCGGGTCATCACCGAAGCGGGGTTCTCGACGAAGCGGCGCGGCGGACAGATGATGAACTTCTCCACTGCGTACAGCACGCAACCGACGCCGACCGCCAGCAAGGCGAGCGCGACCGCGCGGCGGAACTGACGCACCGTGGTGGTCGTCAGCGCGCTTTGCCCCAGAGAGTCCGTCGCGATCGCGGACAAATTGCTGCTCCTTCCGTGGACGCCGCGGATGAACGGACCAGCGCGGCGCGGAGTTATATGCAAGTGTTGTCGGCGGGAAAAGAGCGGTTCGGCGGACGCGCTGCAAGCGGGCTTGCCCGCTTTGCTCTGACTGCCCGGCTTATCGTCCGATGTGTTTTCGACGTTGTGTCTGGACACTCATGCCGAAAGAGCCAAAGTGTCAGACCGACCAATCGTCCAAGGAAATGCCAGGAATTTGCCCGAAGTCGCGCCGATTTCGAGTGAGCACGATCAGGGAATTGCCCAGAGCGATGGCTGCGATCTTCAGGTCTTGAGTGCCGACCCGCAATCGCTGGGCTCGAAGCTGTTGCCAGGCGGCTTCGGCGGGATCATCGAAAGGGACAGTCGGCAGCTGGTTCAGCAATTGAATGGTGCCAATCAGCAGCGCATAGGCCCGCACCAAGCTGGCACCACGCAGTGGGCGTGCCAGATAGCCAAGTCGGCCGCGCAAGGCTTCCTCGGCCGTGACCGCCGAGACGCCGATGGCGCCGGGCGGCTGTTGGCCCATGCGTTGCAACAGCGGCGGATGGCTGCGTTCGAGGAGCGTCAGGTGATCGGTGTCGAGGAGGAACTGGAGCATGCGCGCGCCTCCGCTTCATGCCGGAATCGCTGAATTTCCTCGAGATACTGGTCGTGGTCTGGGTCGTCTTTTGCATGGCCTGCGGCCGGCGGCACCGCACTGGTTCCAACCGCTGAAGCAACCGGGACCCAGTGCAACGAACCGGCGTGCCGAGCGAGCGCTTGCTGCACCAACTCCAAGGCTTCTTGCTCGCTGGCAGCCACGGCTTGAATATCGGGCAAACCCAGCGGTTGAGCGGTGAATTGACCAACCGGTTCCGGCCGGACCAGGACCGGATAGTGAGCAATGAGTGGTGAGGACAATGGCTGAGCCGTCATGATCCACCTCCAATTGCGCCATTGTAACAGCAGCCAAGCAATGATGCACCCCCGCGAAGCACATGGGCATGCCGCGCGCACGAAACAGACGGCTTCCACGTTTTGACACCCCTTTTCCGCGCCGCTATGATGTGGAGGAAGGAAAGGAGGTGATGGGGTCCCGCCGGCCGACGTCGAATAGCCGCGGCGCTTCCTGTCCGAGCCTTGCCACCCACCAGGGCCTTCGTCCCGGAAAGACGCCGACCATCATGTTTCACGCCCTGGTCAACGCCGCCCGCCGGCTGGCTGCCGAGTTCCCCCGTTACCGGCAGCGCGTGCCAACCGC
>JAGVLI010000419.1 GCA_020054355.1 Planctomycetales bacterium
GCTCTTCCGATCTAACACCAGGACAGCGGCCAACGCGACGGCAGCCCCGATCCAGCGGAGGCGATGGCGGGCCAGCCAGTCGATCAGCCGGGCCGACCGGGGTTCTTCGTCGCTCATGGAGGATGCCTCGGTGCCGCCGTAGGGTCCGCTGTGCGGACCCTGAATCGTCACGATGCCGGCGGTTCAATGGTCCGCACAGCGGACCCTACGCCCCGTCGCTCAGCGCTTGCCGCAGCCGCAGACAAAGGGCCACCAGCTGCGGCAGTTCGTCCAGCGGCACCATGTTGGGGCCGTCGCTCAGCGCTTCGTCGGGCCGGGGATGCGTTTCCAAAAAGACGCCGTCGCAGCCGCAGGCCACCGCCGCGCGGGCCAGGTACGGAATCATCCGCGCCTCGCCGCCGGAACGGTCGCCCAGGGCTGCCGGCTTCTGTACGCTGTGAGTGGCGTCAAAGATCACCGGCCGGCCCAGTTCCTGCATCCAGGGAATGGCCCGCATGTCGTTGACCAGCTGGCCATAGCCAAAGGTGGTGCCGCGCTCGGTGAGCAGCACGCGCGGATTGCCGACCTCCTCCAGCTTGCCGATGACGTGCTTCATGTCCCAAGGCGCCATGAACTGGCCCTTCTTGACGTTGATGACCCGTCCGGTCTTGCCGACCGCGTGCAGCAGATCGGTCTGCCGGGCCAGGAACGCCGGCACTTGCAGCACGTCGCAGACTTCGCCGACCGGCCCGGCCTGGGCGCATTCGTGAACGTCGGTCAGCACCGGCAGCCCGGTGCGCTGTTTGACCGCTGCCAGGGTCTTCATGCCTTCCTTCAGGCCGGGGCCGCGAAACGACTTGTTGGAAGTCCGGTTGGCCTTGTCGAACGATGCCTTGAAGATCAACGGCACCTTGAGCCGGTCGGCCATTTCCTTGAGCCGCTCCGCGATCTGCAAGGTCAGGTCGTGCGATTCGATCACGCACGGCCCGGCGATCCAGACGAGCGGTCGGCCGCCTCCACAGGTGTAGTCGCCGATGGTTACGGGTTGCATGGTTGCCATGAGAGTTCCCTCCTTGGAGTAGTTTGTCCCTGGAAACTCGGTCGCCAACAGCGCGGGCAATCGGCGAGACAGGTTCTGGTCGAACAGCAGTCTCACGCGGCTGGTCTCGGCAGCTGGGCAGCGGCGTGCACCAGGCAGGCGCGGAGATCGGCGAGCGTCACTTCCGGGAAGTCGGCGAGCAGTTCACCGACGGTCGTGCCGCCGGCCGGGTATTCGAGCACGTCCCGGACCGTGATGCGCAGCCCGCGGATACAAGGCTGGCCGCTGCGCTTGCCTGGCTCAACGCTAATGAGGTGAGAGTAGTCCATACCCGTAGCCTATCTGCGTGCCCGTGCGCGGTCAACGCCCGCCATCCGCGTCGGGCCTTCGCCGCCGCGCGTTCGAGCTCACCTACCGGGGCGGCCAAGGAAACTTGCACCCAGGAACCATCTGATGCCGCCGCGGTCAGGTGCAACGCCCGGATAATCCTGATGGCCTTACCTGGGCTGGGCGGGAGCCTGTCCCAAGATGAAAACGGGCTCAAAACAGAAAATCGCTCCCGTCCGCGGTGCGCCCTATTGACTTTCGAGGCCATAGAGCGGTTCGGCGTGCTTTTGTTCCCCGACGAGAGATAAGAACCGGGCTACCTCTGCTACTCCATACACCGGTTGCCGCCACTGCCGCGCCTTGGCGAACGGCCGGGCCAACTTGAACCCGGCGCGCTTCAGGAGCTGCCGGATCTCGGTCAACTCGGCCTTCGACTCCGCCACCAGCCGCACCTCGGCGCCCTTCTTGTAGAGTTGGCCCCTTGCACGCGCCGGACCGCGTCCACGCGCCGGACGTAGCCATTGCGATGGAAGAAGGCCGCCAACCGCTCGACGACCTCCGGGGCTGGTGCGACTTCCGCCACAGGAATCCCTCCGCCGCCGAACGACCCCGCTCAGCAGCGGCGGCCGCTGGTGAGACGTTGAACCTCGAAAACCGTGATGCGGCCGCCGGCGGGTGCAGCGTCTGGTTCGGCCCGCCTTTCGTTAACCACCGGCCTCCCATCCTTCGATATCGTCGCCGTCGAAGACAACTATGTAGCCGGGTGGCAAGGCAAGAACTTGCAGGAGCGCGGGCCGGCTTTTCAGTAGGTTGTAGACGTAGATCGCCTCTAATTTCGGTTGTTGCTCGTCGTCGGCTACAGGACCGATGTACCAGCCCGAATCCCCCGGGGGCGGGTCCTTCGCCCGCTCAAGGTAGACCCGCTTTTCCTCCAGGCAGCCCTTGGCGAGAACAACTTTGTCTTGGAACAACGCCGGGACGCCTTCTTCGACCTCCGCCAGTGCGAGGATCTCGTTCTGCTCTGCCTGAACGCGCAAGGTGCAGGAAATATCGTCGTGCCACTCGGTGAAGGGGTCGCCCCGGTAATTGGGCTCGCTGATGACGAGTTGACCATTCTGCTCACGCAGCGACAGGATTGACCACCCTACTTGCAATTTGAAGCCGTCCCGGAGCTTACCGCCGTCGGGGCCGAAGGTCTTGCGAACATAGGCGAGTAACCACTCAGCTTGCGGACGAAGAGCGGCATCGCATCGGACGATGATGGTCTTCGCGCCGATTTGAGCAGCCAATCGTTCCATCAGCCGAAACCCTCTGTGGCCGAACGCTAAAGCTCAGCCGCCGGGGCCGCCTCCAGCGACTTTGAATCTTGAGAAACCGAAATGGCGGCCCCGGTCGGCTGCAGCGCCTGGTTCGGCGCGGGCTGACGAGCCACGCCTTGGACGAACTTGAGCCCGCTCTTCTTTTCTCGCTCCTTGATGTCCTGAAAAATGGCGTCGAGATCGTAATTGAAACGGGCAGCGTGAGCGTCTCGTACCCGGCGGATCTCGTCGACAATTGGATCGTTCATGGCTTGGACTCCAGTAGTTCCTCGGGCGTACAGATGATAGGAGCCTTGAACCCCTTGGCTTTGCAAACGGTCTCGATCACGGGTCGCATCACGGCATTAGCCAAGTGGCGGCAATTCCACGTCAGCAGATAGGGAACCGCCTTCGTGGCCGCAACCGCGATGTGCAGCGCGTCGTCCGCCGCCTTCGCCGGCAACGCTCCTGCTTGAAGCAGTTCCTTCGCCAACTCCAGCGCCTCCGCAGTCGTTTCGAGCACCAGCATGGGCTGCAGCACCAAAAGCCGCTCTTGGGCAGCCTGGGCATCACCAGCCCCTGCCTCGTCCAGAACGAGTTGCGATACGCAAAGCTCATAGCTCGCACGTCGAGTGTCCCACCATTCGTGAGTGACTTGCTGATGGCCGGCAATAACCACGTCGCGGCTGGGTCGTGCCGTCAGGCAACTGACGACCGTGGTCTCGATGTAGACTCGCTCAGCCATGCTTGCTCTCCACGACTCCGGGGAAATGCAGGTGCAGCGCCAGGTTCAGTCGGCCTTGCTACCCGCCGACCACGACGCCGTCGATGACCTCGAACCACCGCCCCCGTGCAACCATCTGCCGGTACTTGTCCGCCAAGTCCTGCGCC
This sequence comes from Planctomycetales bacterium, assembly GCA_020054355.1. GTDB lineage: Bacteria > Planctomycetota > Planctomycetia > Gemmatales > Gemmataceae > JAGVLI01. The sequence continues at coordinate 3,535 of JAGVLI010000419.1, forward strand.
GTGTCCGGTTGGGCGTCGATGCCCTCGATCACGGCCAACCGCTAGTCGTCCGACGAGAAGCGGAATCCCTCGCGGGCACCGAGCGCTATCACGGCCCCGCCCACCTGGTCCCTGGGCAGACTGTGTGCGATGTCCCGCAGCTCATGGAACAGATGCGTGTTGCCGAAGCCGCGAAGTTTCTCCCAGAACGCTTTCACGTCCGCAACGGCCATCGCACCCCTCCGCCTCCAGGGCCGAACGCTAAAGCTCAGCAGCGGCCGCCGCCCCGGTGAGCTACGAACTCCCAGAAACCGAGACGGCGGCGGCCGTCTGCTTGTATGTTCATTTCACTCCCACCATCTCGGCGGGAGTATCCTTAACCGGGGAGTCGCGAGGAGGTCTTTCGGTCTGGTGAGGCACGACCTCTGGCTGCAGATTGACCCCTCCGCGTCGAGCCGAAGCGCTGGTTACATCCTGAGGCCCCGACCTCTGATCACAAGCTTCCGCTCGCGCCGACCTGTTGCGGAGGACCCTCGCGGCTACGGCCCCTGGCTGCTTCCTCCCTTTTTCTCTGCCGAGGGTCCCATGCTACCACAACCCGCTCCCGCTCCGCAAACGCCGCGGCGCGTTGGCGTCGGTATCGACACCGCGCGCTACGGCCACTATGCCGCCTTCCTGCGCGCCGACCTCCAGCCCGCCGCCGCCGAACTGTCCTTCCCCGAGTCCGCTGCCGGCTACGCCCTCTTCCGCCAGCGGCTGGAACACATCAGCCCACAGGCTGGCCCCGTCCACTTCGTCGTGCGCCTCGACGCGGCCGGGCAATA
>JAGVLI010000195.1 GCA_020054355.1 Planctomycetales bacterium
CGCCGCGGAGCGGCGGGCTACTTTGCGCGGCTCCGCCGTGGAGCGACAAACTACTGTGGGGCCACGGTCAGGTCGAACGCCACCTCGGCGGCCATGCCGGCCTTGAAGACGCCCTGCGGATCGGCCACCCGCACCTTGACGCCGAAGACCTGATGCCGGCGCTCATCGACGCTCTGGACATTTCTCGGCGTGAACTCGCTCTGGCTGGCAATGTGGATGACTTCACCCTCGAACCGACGGTCGGGATAGGAATCGCAAGTGACTCCGACCCGCTGGCGCAGCCGAAGCTTGCCCAGGTCGGTTTCCGGCACATACACCTTCACCCACATGTCGTCGGCGCGCAGCACGCGGACCACGGGCTGGTTGGCGGGCACCACGTCACCCTTGCGCACCGCCAGCACCTCCACCAGACACTTTTCCGGCGCGCGGACGAAGGCTTCGGCCAGGTTGGCTTCGATCTCCTTGAGCCGGGCGCGCCTCTCCTGCGCGCTGGCGGCGGCCATGTCGATCTCTTCCTGACGGGTGCCGGCCAACAACAGCTCGTGCCGGGCGCGGGAGGCAGCCTCCCGTCCCTGGGCACGGTCGCGGTTCGCGCGGGCCAAGTCGTATTCAGCCCGGGCCAGGGAACCTTGCCGCATCAGCCGCTCGGCCCGCTCGAAATCTTCCTTGGCAAGCTTCAGGTCCGCGTCGGCGGCTTCGACTTCGCTGCGCGCGAAACGAATTTCCTCGGGACGCGGGCCATTCTTCGCCTTGAGCCATTCGGCGTCGGCCAGTCGCACACGCGCCTCCAGTTGCAGTTTCTGGGCTTCCATCTCCGGCATCTCGAAACGCACCAGCAGCTGGCCGGGGGCCGCCAGATCGCCTTCCAGGACAGCGGTTTCGGCCACCCGACCGCCAAGCTTCGACCCCAGCCGCACCTCCTGAATTTCGACGATGCCCGGCAGACGCAGCGTCTGCGCCCGGCCGCGGAACGGGCCGAAGAACGCAAACGCTACTGCTGCAATCGTCAGCAGGATGCCGCAGGCCAGGATACCGACCCAGCGCATGAAACGCGCCTTTCCCGATCGAGAACCAACGCTGCTTTCCATCTATCATACTGTTTTCCCAGCCGAGCCGTCGTCCGGAAGTCCTCCAACTCCGCGCATGAAATCGCCGCAAGGGCAGTCCTTGCGGCGTCTTTGCTACCTGTCGCAGTATTAGATTTCCTGTTGTGCCGATTCTTCCTTGAAGAGCGTAAAACCGGCTTTGTAGTAATTCGGCAAGGCGGCGGGATGGTCGAGCGAGCAGGTATGCAGCCAGAGCCGTTTTGGTCGATAGCTCCAGGCCTTGTCCACGGTCCAGTGCAGGAAGAACTTGCCCAACCCTTTGCCGATGAAATCGGGCAGCAGCCCGAATTGCACGATTTCAATCTGTCCTTCCTGGCGTCGATCCAACTCGGCGAAGCCGGCCGGCACGCCGTCGCAGTACATGACGTGCATTTCCACCAGGGGATCGTTCAGAATCGCGGCGATCTCGGCGTCGGACAGCTTCTTCCGGCTGCTCCAGTGCCAAGGCTCGCCGACCACGTCGTAGAAGAAGCGGTAATAGGCGACCGTCGGCCGGTGGGCGTGGATGAAGAGCAGGCCCTCGCGCGGCGGCGGGACCGTGAATGTGGGCGGCGCCAGCATTTCCAGATAGTAGGTCTTGACCTCGACTAACGCCATGCCGGGGACTCCCGCGGGTCCGCGTCGTCCGTTGTCGCCGAAAATGTCCTCTTACTTGTAGCATTCCGTCGGCGATCTTTCCAGTTGGTGCCGCCTGCGGCAGGCTGCGGTCGTGCTGCAGTTCTCGGCGAGCGTCGCGGCGTCAGCCCGACGTGTTCCCCGGTGAAATCCACGTCGGGCTGACGCCACGACGCTCGCCTTTCGAGCAATGATTGCCGCGCGGCACCTTAGGTGATATGCGCGCCCTGGGTCTCGACATACACCGCATACAGGGACGTGCTGGCCGTCATGAACAGGCGGTTGCGCTTGGGACCGCCGAAGCAGACATTGCTGCAAATCTCCGGCAGCAGAATCTGGCCGATGCGCACGCCGTCCGGCGCGAAGATATGCACGCCGTCGTAGCCATCGCCCACCCAGCCGGCGCTGGCCCAGACGTTGCCGTCCACATCCGCGCGGATGCCGTCGGCGAAGCCCGCTTTGTCGCCGTCCTTCATCTTCAGTGCCATCGACGCGAACTCCTTGCCCTTGCCGAGCTTCACGCCGTCCAGCACATCCCAGACCTTGATGTTCTTCGGGGCCTTTTCGTAGTGGGATGCGCCCGTGTCGGCAATGTAGAGCTTCTTGTAATCGGGCGAGAAGCAGAGGCCGTTCGGCTTGAAGATGTCGTCGGTCACTATCTCCAGCTTGCCGCTCTTGGGATCGATGCGATAGACGGCTTCCTTGATTTCCAGCGGTCCCTTGTTGCCTTCGTAATTCATCAGCGAACCGTAGCCGGGATCGGTGAACCAGATGCCGCCGTCGGGATGCACGACCGCGTCATTGGGTGCATTGAGCAGCTTGCTTTGCCATTTGTCGGCCAGCACGGTGATCTTGCCGTCGTATTCGTAGCGGACGACCCGGCGGTTGCCGTGCTCGCAGGCGATCTGCCGGCCCTGGTGATCGAAGGTGTTGCCGTTCGAGTTGCCGGCTGGTTTGCGAAATACGCTGACGTGGCCGTCGTCGTCGAGCCAGCGGAGCTGGATGTCGTTGGGGATGTCGCTCCAGAGCAGATACTTGCCGACCCCGTTCCAGGCCGGCCCTTCCGCCCAGAGCATCTTGTTCGAGTGATAAAGCCGCTGGATGGGCGTGTTGCCGAGCTTGTACTTGGCGAAGCGCTTGTCGAGGACGACGATGTCCGGGTCCGGATAGCGGACGGGCGGCGCGTTCGGACCGTAATCCCGGGCGGCTGCCGTCGCTGCCGCGAGGGCGGCGGTCGCGGTCGTTAGGAAGCCACGCCGGCTCAAGTGCGTGGCTGCGGTAGGTGTGGCAATTGGCTGCTCCGGCGCTGTCCTCAACCGCGACATGACGATTTCTCCCTGGAGAAGCAAGTTGGACTGATCTCAACTGACCAGCATGTTATCTCGGCCGCAACCCGCGCCAAAGCAAAATGGGCCAGGTTCCTCCAAATGCAAAACACTTCCGTCAATCGGGTAGGAGGGGGCGTCAGCGGCCCGCCTTGCGCGGTCCCTTCGTGGCGCTCGATGCACACGCCGTCTTGCCTCAGCCCCGCTTCCCGGAAGCGACGCACGATCCGCAACAGTCGTTGATCGGCGACCCGTCGGGCCAGCCGCGCCATCAGGATGTCATGATTGACCCGGTCGAAGAACTTCTCCAGGTCGATGTCCGCCACGATGGTCCGGCCCTCCGCCACGTACGGCCGGGCCTGGGCCCGGGCGTCGTGCGCGCTGCGTCCCGGCCGATAGCCGTAATTGGAGTTCGAGAAGGTCGGGTCGAGCCAGGGTTCCAGCACTGGCAAGCTCGCCTGCTGCACCAGCCGGGCGCTGACCGTCGGGATGCCCAATTGTCGCCTCCCGCCGCCCTGCTTGGGGATTTGCACCCTGCGCAGCGGTTGCGGTTCATACGACCCGTCGCGCAGTGCCGCCAGGAGTTCCTGCTGATGCTGGCCCAACCAGGCAGGCAGTTCGCCGACGGTCCTGCGGTCGGTGCCCGGCGCTCCCTGGTTGGCCCGCACCCGTTTGCCGGCTTGGTTCCAGTGGTCGAGCTGGCACACCTCCTCCAGCAGACGTTCGGTCAAGGCTCGTGCGGGGTCCGACGCCGTGGGTGTTTGCGACTCCTCGCGCCGCCCAGGTCCGGTGCCGCCGTTCCGGTCATCACGGCCCGCAGAGGACGTGCCCCTCCCAGATGCACAACATGCCTGGCACACAAGAGAAACGGCTTGCGGTGTTGGCCGCAAGCCGTTTGCAGTGGAGGCGCCGGGAATTGAACCCGGGTGCCGAGGTACTTCAGCGTCGGCATCTACGTGTGTAGCCTTGTCTTTGCTTGCTGGGCCGATTCCTTGCGGTCTCGCCCAGCGCGTTCGTCCTTACCGGCCCCGACAGGCAGGGTCCGGAGCAGACTAACCGATAGTGAATTTCGCCGCTGCTTCCACCGGTGTCTGGCGCGGCTAGCCCGATTTAACGACCAAGCCGGGACCTCTCAGGCGAAGCTCCCGGACATGGGGCAGCCGTAATTAGGCCGCCAGGGAAAACTGCGGTTCAGCAGTTAAAGTGTGATCAGCTTTTTCCGCCGCTACTGCCCCCGTTTGAGGTAACGTATCGCTGCTTGGAGGTTTTCGATCGAATCCTTGAAACGGCCCAGGCCCCGATTGCAATTATTGCAAAGCAGGCCCCGCACTTGACCAGTCCGATGGTCATGATCGACGGCTAACCGACAGACCTTTCCATACCGGCTCCGATGCCCTTCAACGCCGCCGCAGATTGCACACCGCGAATTCTGAGCTTCAGCAAAGGCCCGGTATTCGTCGGCCGTACAACTTTGTCTACGGAGTTGCTGCACATCATTCGCCGCGCGAAGGCATTCGTCGCACCGATAAGTTCCATAGGCCAGTTTTGGAAACTGGTCCATTGCCTTCCGCTCACCGCAACCGTTGCAGGTTGCGAAGCCGTCGCGTATCCGTTTGTACTTGGCCCGATACCAACCTCCCACGATCAGATGTTTACGCGCGGTGCTGAAAGCCACGCCTGTCCTGCGGGCAACTTCTCTAATGGACAGGCCGCTTTCAAATAAGGCACCGATCGCGTCCATGCACGTTACCTTAAAGGGGAGCAGTAGACAGCATCCGTGGCCAGCTGATCAACCACGACACGCCACCGCCGCCTCATCTTACCCGGTCGAAACCAGATCGCCCCCAGGAAGAAAGGCCGCACTCCGCCTCTATTATACGCTGGGACGGCAAGCCCACCATCCCAAAGCGTCCACAAAGCACACTTGCATGTCGGGCAGATAAAAATGCTGGCTCGTCAATTACTTCCCCTTCTCCACCACCGGCTTGCCCTCGCCCAACTCCTTCAGATCGCCCTCGGCCTTGTCGAGCGCCTGGGTCCGGCTGCACAGGCTGACTCGCAGCATCGGGGCTTTGTCCTCCTTGTAAGCGTAGATCAGGTAAGTCTTGCCTTCCTGGAAGCCATAGCCGCAACTCGCGCTGCTCTTGGCGGTCGAAACGACGAGCTTCTTTTCCTCGACGCCTTTCCAGGCACGCAGCACTTCGAGAGACACGGAACGTTGGGCGCCGGCTTCCTCGATCTTCACGACCTTGGCCGAGAAGACCGCACTCGCCTTCTTCAGCGCTTCCTTCGGCGGTGGATTGGGAGCGCAATCGCACGCCCAACTCACCGTCCAGCCGAGCAAGGTCACGGTCGCCGCCAGCAGCCCGAAGCGCCTGGTTTGCATCGTCAACCCTTCCTGTGGTGAATGATCGGAAAAGCCTCGCCCTTTTAGACGGTTATACGGATGCTGCGGATTGCCCGTCGGGCCGAGCCGCGCATTCCAACGGTTGGCGCTTGCTTTCGCGCTATTCCTCATTACCTTGGATACGGTTCGCCCCGACCTGCCCGCCGAGCGATGCACGTTTTCGAGCCATCAACAGTTTGCCATCCTGTTTTCACACCGAGGAGATGCGATCCATGAAACCGCGTTTGTCGATTCCGCCGATCCTGGGCCTGGGGCTGCTGCTCCTGGCCGGCGCCGGCGCCCGGGCGGACGTGACCCCGAATCCCCTCTTCGCCGACAACATGGTGCTGCAGCAGGGCATGAAAGTCCCGGTCTGGGGCACCGCCGCCGATGGCGAGGAAGTCACCGTCACCCTGCAAGGGCAGACGGTGAAGACCAAGGCCAAGGACGGCAAGTGGATGGTGCAGCTGGAGAAGCTGAAAGCCGGCGGACCTTTCGAGATGACCGTGGCCGGCAAGAATGCCGTCACGTTGAAGAACGTCCTGGTCGGCGAGGTCTGGATTTGCAGCGGCCAGTCGAACATGCAGTGGTCGGTCAATCAAAGCGCCGATCCGGCCGAGGTGAAGGCCGCTGCCAAGAACCCGAACATCCGGCTGTTCACGGTGCCGCGCAAGCCCGCCGCGACGCCGCAGACCACCGTGCAGGGCCAGTGGAAAGAATGCGGCCCGGAAACCGTTGGCGACTTCTCCGCCGTCGCCTATCATTTCGGCCGGCACCTGCAGAAGAACCTCGATGTGCCGGTGGGTCTCATCAGTACGAACGTCGGCGGCACCCGCGCCGAAGCCTGGACCAGCCGGGCCGCCCTCGAAGCGATGCCACAGTACAAGACGATGGTGGAAGCGCACGACAAGGCGCTGGCCAAGTATCCCGCCGACCTCGAAGCCCACAAGAAGGCGGTCGAGAAAGCCAAGCTGGACAAGCAGCCCGAACCCAAGGCGCCGGCCAATCCGCTCAACGCCAACAGTCCTTCCGGCCTGTACAACGCCATGATCGCCCCGCTGATTCCCTATGCGATGAAGGGCGCCATCTGGTACCAGGGCGAATCGAACGCCGGCCAGGCGTATGCCTATCGGACGCTGTATCCAGCCATGATCCAGAACTGGCGCGACGACTGGAAGCAGGGCGACTTCCCCTTCATCTGCGTGCAGCTGGCTCCGTACCTGGCCATCGTCACCGAACCGCAGGAAAGCACCTGGGCCGAGCTGCGCGAAGCCCAGCTGCTGACCGCCCTGAAGTTCAAGAACGCCGGCATGGCGGTCATCACGGACGTGGGCGATCCCAAGGACATTCACCCGAAGCAGAAGGAGCCGGTGGGCACGCGGCTGGGACTCGCCGCGCAGGCGCTGGCGTACGGCCAGAAGGTCGTCTATTCCGGGCCGGTCTACGACAGCCTGAAGATCGACGGCGACAAGGCCATCCTCAGCTTCAAGCACGTCGGCGGCGGCCTGGTGTGCAAGGGCGACAAGCTGACGGGCTTCACCATCGCGGGAGAAGACAAGAAGTTCTTCAACGCGGACGCACGGATTCTGGACGACAAGATCGTCGTCACCAGCCCGATGGTGCAGAAGCCGGCGGCGGTCCGCTTCGGCTGGGCGAACCATCCCATCGTGAATCTGTGGAACAAGGACGGCTTGCCCGCGTCGCCGTTCCGCACGGACACGTTCCCAGGGCTGACCGAGCCGAAGAAGCCGGCGGCTTCTGGACAGTAATCCGGTGAGTGAATGAAGTAGTAAGCAAGAGAGGCCCGCCAAACCATCGGCGGGCCTCTGCGATTATTACTGCGATCTGACAGGCGCCGGATCCTAATCCACGAACAGAAGTGCCCGGGCGCAGGGGGTTGTCCGACGAATCGTGGTCAAAGAATAGCTGACAGCTATTGGCTAATAGCTGTCAGCTATGCATATTTGCTTTTCGCCCGTACTCGCGGGGGCCGCTAGCGTATCACGCGGATCGGAAAATCCCGCTGCAAGCTGCTGCCAAAGTTCTTTTCGAGGTACTCAGGCCAGCGCGGCCAAACGTAGAACCTCCAGTCGCCGCCGCCCTGGCAAACCTTCAGCAAGAGCTGGTTGCTGCCCGGCTGCACCGGCAGGACGACGAGGTCCTGGTCGGGAGCAGCGCCGCGGTAGACGTCCCTGGCCAGCAGTTGCTTGCCGTTGAGCCAGACGCTCAGCGTGTCATCGCTGCCCAGGCCGACTTCCAGCGAGCAGGCTTGCGTCGCTTGAAACTCGTGGAACAGATACACGACGGCGTCGTTCTGATTGATCGCTTGCTTGATGTCGTAGAGCTGGCCCAGCTGGAACTTCGGCACTTCCCTCCAGCCGATGGCGTGGTTGCCCTTGCCCGTGTACGACTTGGCTAGGTCAATCTCCTTTTCCGGCGGATACTCGGCCGCGAAGCCCTTCTTTTCATGGTTCTCGAACGGCCCGAGGTAGTACCACTTTCCTTCGAGCGACGGATAACCGTTCAGCTGGAGAGTCGCCAGGACAGTTTCTTCACGGGTAGCCTTTTTCGCGTAGCGCGCCAGTGGAGCGCCAGCCGCCATCAGGGTTTGCCCCGATTCGTCCGTTGCCGAACGGTTGCTTCTGGCAGCAACCAACCAAATCAGCAGAACCAGGCAAGCGAGCAGTGCCACGGCACCGGCGACGAGCAACGGCCAGCGCCAGCGCCGTGCCAATGAAGGCGAGTCGGCAGGGATAGTCCGCGTGGGAGCGGGCGCAGTCCCGCCGGCGGCACTATGCAACGACAACCGAGCGGCCAGTGTGGGGGACAGCACCGCGATCAATTCCTGCGGCGTCTGATAGCGGTCTTCGGGCCGTTTGGCCATCAACTTGCGAATCATCTGGTCGAGATGCGGCGGCAGGTCCGACCGGCGCTCGGCCAATGGCTTGGGATCTTCGGTCTGATGCTGCCGAAGCTTCACCGACGAGCTGCTCCCGGCGTACGGCGCCTGGCCAGCGGTCAGGTAGTAGAAGACGCAGCCCAGGCTGTAGAGGTTCGAGCGCACGTCCAGCGGTTGCCCTTGTGCCTGTTCGGGAGCGACATAGTCGGCATTGGCCGCCACGCTGCCATCGACGGCGGCGGTTGAACGCAAGCGGGGTTGCAACAACGTCAGTCCGAGATTGGACACCTTGATCGTGCCCTGCTTGAGCTGATCCGAGGACGGCAACGGCGTCTTGGCCGTGATGGAGATCGAGCCGCTGGAACCGGCCAGCCGGCTGACCAGCAGGTTGGCGGGCCGAAGGTCGTGGTGCAGCAAGCCTCGTTCCCAGGAATGCTGCAAGGCGATGGCGGTCTGACAGATGAAGCCCGAGGCGGTGGCGATGGTCAGCGGCCCCGATTGCTGCACCAGCCGTTCGAGGTCGATGCCGTCCACGTATTCCTGCGCGAAGAAGTGGGACCGGCCGATCGGCCCGGCATCGTAGGGGTGGACGATATGTGGGTCGGACAGCTGGCTCGCCGCCTGGATTTCCTGGTAGAAGCGCTCGACCGCCTGCGGCTGCGACAGCAATTCCTCGCGGACGATGGTCAGCGTGACCAGTCGGTTCATCAGATGGTGGCGGGCCTTGAACACCTGGCCCAGGGCGTTTTCGCCCAACCGTTCGAGGATGGCGTAGGGGCCGAGCACCAGGTTGGCGCTGGCGCCTTGCAGGAGTTGATTGACCTGATAGGGAGTCAGCCAGGCGCGATTGAGCAACTCCTTGGCGAGCGCCTTCGGTTCCGGAATGCGGCGCGCCAGGTCCTGCGCGACGGCTTCAAGTTGTGTCGGCGACAGCAGCTGGGTCTGCCGCAGCAGATCGACCAGCAACGCCGACGTATCGACTGGCATGTTGGGAGAGGCACCGGGGGCGACGTGGTTCAGGCCCACTGCAACTATAGATGAGTTTTTCGCTATTTCCAAATTCGCGCAGCCGGATTCGCACCGATCCTACCGGACAAACGTCGCCACCCGTCCCAGGAAGGCGGCATTCGAGGGCTGCTTGCCCAGCTGCTGGACCAGCCCTTCCATCGCTTCGATGGGGCGCAACGAAACCAGGCTGCGGCGCAGCAACGTCACCTGCTTCAACGTCTCCGGTGGCAAGATGCGTTCTTCCTTGCGGGTGCCGGACTGGCTGATGTCCATGGCGGGAAAGACGCGGCGGTCGGCCAGGCGGCGGTCCAGCACCAGCTCCATGTTGCCGGTGCCCTTGAACTCCTGGAAGATGTAGTCGTCCATGCGGCTGCCGGTGTCGATCAGCGCGGTGGCAATGATCGTCAGCGAGCCGCCTTCCTCGAAGACGCGGGCGCTGCCGAACAGCCGGCGCGGCACTTCCATCGCCCGGCTGTCGATGCCGCCGGACATGGTGCGGCCGCTGTTGCCCACGTTCTTGTTGTAGGCCCGCGCCAGCCGGGTCAGGCTGTCCAGCAGGACGAATACCTGCTTGCCCTGCTCGGCCAGCCGCTTGCCGCGCTCCATGACCAGCTCGGCCAGCCGGATATGGCTGACCGTATCCTGGTCCGAGCTGGAGGCGATGACCTCGCCCTGGATGGTGCGGCGCATCTCGGTCACTTCCTCGGGTCGCTCGTCGATCAGCAGCATGAACAGCTTCATTTCCGGATGGTTCTTCGACACCGCCTGGGCGATGTGTTGCAGCAGGATGGTCTTGCCGGTGCGCGGCGGGGCGACGATCAGGCCGCGCTGCCCCTTGCCGATCGGCGTCAGCATGTCCATGACGCGGGTGGTCAGCGGCTCGGCCCCGGTTTCCAGGACGACCTGCTCGTGCGGGTCGATGGCCGTCAGCTGGTCGAACGTCCGCCGGGGAAACTGCCGGGCTTCGATACCCTCGATGGACTTGACCTCGAGCAGCCGCGGGCCGCCGCCTTTCCGGGGAGACTCCACCGGGCCGGATAGCAGCAACCCCTCCCGCAGCCCGAGCTTGTGGATCATGGGCGCGGACACGTAGGGATCGCTCGACTGCGCGGTGTAGGAACGCGCCGGGCTGCGGAGAAAGCCATAGCCCTTGGGGTGCATTTCCAGGACGCCCTGGACCGATTGACCGTTCTGTGGCATTGAGTTCTCGATCTTGGATTGCAAATTTCAGATTGCAGATTGAATGAATGGACTTCTTTCAATCTGCAATTTGCAATCTGCAATCTGCAATGGGGTCAGACTTTGCGGTGGGCGGTGGTGGCTTCCCAGGTGCCGTCGGGCAGGGACACCAGTTGATAGTCGCTGAAGAGATTCGGCGCTTCAGTCTGCATGATACGCAAAACCTGGACCGCAAGCTTGCGAATTTCCGTTTCCGCATGCCGGCTGCCGCGCAGTTCGATGAAATGCCGCAGCGCCCGGCTGTTGGCGGTCACGAAGATTTTCGTCTCGGTGGCATTGGGCAGCACGCTCCGGGCCGCCTGCCGGGCCAGCTTCCGCCGCAGCGTGCGATCCGGCTCATCCTTGAACTTATCGAGCAACTTCTCCACCAGTTGCATGTACGCCTGATGGCACCGGCCCACCGCATCGAGCCAGAGGGCATGCAATTCCGGATCGTCGCCGATCACGTCCGGCTCGACATACTCGGCGACGGATTCGTCGACGTACCGTTGGCTTAACTGCGAAGGCGACATGCCGACGCGATGGCGAACCAGTTCATGAGTGCAACTTCTGCTGATACCCGCGAACACGAAATTCCAGACCGCGTGTTCCAGGACCGAGCCGTGGCCGACTTCCAGGATGTGCTCCAGGTAAGCCTTGTTGCCGCCAGGGCGAGGCTTGGCGAAGCTCATGTAGCACAGCCGGCCAGCCGTCTCCGAGAGATACTCGCCCGCCACCTCCGTATCAGTCTGCCAGGTGGCGACGCCATGATCCGCCAAAAAGCGGTCGATGACGCCCTGATCGACCGTCTGTCGGCCGACCAGGTACGCAGTCGGCTCGCGGATGATCTTGATATCCTGGGCAGGATCGAACGCGGCCATGCGAGGAATCCTTTCCCGAGGGAGCCGTGCCCGGCAAGCGCGGTCCTCAATAATCAGAATCTCGATTTCGTTTTCACTTCAACCTGGCATGAAGTGGTAACGCACTGCAACTGCTGAAGTCCGGAATGGGCTGGTGAGCGCGGGAACTGGTCCAGAAATCGCCAGGGCTGGACAACGAGCGTTCAAAGAAGGATTGTAACCGGCCCGCGCGGAAAAGTCACGGCTTGCTCATCCCCACGAAGCTGCCGTCGTTCTCGCGGGCTAGTGCCCAGAGGAACGCCCCCAGGTCGGGGCTTTCGTAGAAGAAGCCGATCGTATTGATCCGCACCCGCTGCGGCTCGGCCTTGTTCCAGGTGGTCCGCAGCGTCTTGCGGACGAATTGCCCCAGCAGATCGCCGCGCTCGATGTCCCGCAAGGTCTTGCCGGCGTCGGCGGGCAAGCCGGGTCCGACGTTGGGCAAGCCGTCGGAAAACAAATAGATGGTATCCAGGCCATCGGCCCGAAAGCGAAAGGCGGCTTCGAGCGCTGCATGAATGTTGGTGTTGCCCTTGGGCTTCACCGCCGCCAGCGCCTGACTCATGCGCTCCAGGCTGTTTTTGCCGTCGTAGTCCAGCCAGCGGTCGTCGTTGCCGAGCGGAAAAACCGCTTTATCGGCAAAGAGGACCACCTGATACTTCGACAACGCCGGCAAGCTGCGGGCGATTTTCACCAGCGTCTCGCGGACCGTCGGCCATTTTTCGGGGTCGCGCGTCTTTTCATCGACGTAGTCCATGCTGCCCGACATATCAACCACGAAAACGACCCGCCGTCCCGCCAGGGCGATGCCGGCGAAGCGATTCTCGGCCGCTTGCTTGGCTTGCTCGACCAGCAGCTTTTGCTGCCCCAGGTCCTTGTCGAGCATGATGAGCCGGCCTTCGGCGGTCGCCAGCTTGTCGCGGTAGGCAGCCGCTTCGTCGCGCAGCTTCGGCAGCTGGTCGGCCAGGGCTTGCAGCTTCTTGGCTTGGCCCTCGTTGTCTTTCAGCCGGGCGGCCAGATCGTCGGCGCTGCGGCCTGCTGCCTGGGCCAGCGTTTCTTTTTCCTTCAGCAGCTTCAACTGCGCTTCCAGCTGGGCCGTCAGCTTGTCGCGGTCCCGGCTGAGGGTCGCGAAGTCGGCTGTCTTCTTCAGCAGCTTGTCCTCGACGGCGCTCACGTCGGATTTTAGCGTGGCCAGTTCCTTGCTCAGGGCCAGGTAACGGCCGCGCGCCTTGTCGAGGTCGTCCGTCAGCAGCAGCTTTTCCTTGCCCAGTCCGGCCAGTTGAAGCAGTGTCTTGTCGCGCGCCGCCTGGGCATCGAGCAGTTTCGCGTCCAAGGCCACGAGCCGTTGCCGATAGTCGTCGGCATCGCGGCGCAGTTCGTCCAGTTCCGTGCGGGCCTCGGTCAGCAGGACGCTGGTTTCCCCGGCCGCAACCGCCTTGCGCTTGGCTTCCCGAAAGTTGAGCAGCCAGAGCAGGATGACGCAGCCCAGGGCGCAACAGAGCACATCAACCATCGACAGGTTGAAGATCGTCGGTATGCGATGGCGGGTCTTCATGATCGGTGTGAGTCCCGTTTAGCCGCGAGCCGGAGGCGAGCGCTCCACCCGGTCGCGGATCATTCATCAATGCGAATGCTGAAATCATCATCCGAGGAACGCAGACGATTCGGCCCGTGCGCGGGCAGTCGTCCGCGACCCGGCAGTTCGGCTGCATGGCCGCGCACCAATGGCATGCCCTTCGGCAACGTCAGCGTGCGGTCGATCGGGCCGCGCGGCAGC
>JAGVLI010000283.1 GCA_020054355.1 Planctomycetales bacterium
AGCCGGCTGCCGCTCCCGGCTTCGCGCCGAGCGCCTCCCGGGCTGCGCCGGGCACGGATCGGCTCTACCGGGTGACGGAGAAGCCGGAAACCCTGTGGGAAGTCGCCTCGCGCACGCTCGGCAACGGCGAGCGCTGGTCCGATATCTTCCGGCTGAATCCCGGCGTGAACTCGCGGGACCAGCTGCCGGTCGGCACTGTGCTGCGCCTGCCGCCGAGCTAAAGGCATGGTGGACACGATCTTCGTAGGGTCCCGCACAGCGGACCCTACCGAACTCCGGCGGACGTTACTTCCGCACGAGGCGGGCCAGGTCCGCGTCGTAATTCGCGAAGGCCCGATGCAGGGCGTTGTAGTAGGACTCGTCGCCGGACGCCGCCGGGGCGAAGCGCAGGCCCTGTTTGCTCATCTGCTCGATCAAATCGCCGACGCTGGTCGCCTTGGCTTCCCACTTGCCGTTCAGATAGTTCGCCGCCGTCGGCTGGTTGAGCAGCTTGACGTTGTCCGACAGCTGATTGACGTACTTCACGCTCTGGATGTACTCGTTGGCGCCCATGTCGGCCACGTTCGCCTTCAACTGACGCCGCAGCTGTTCGACGTTCTTGGTCAGACCGTCCACCGTCTTGAAGTCCAGGTTGCCGGCGATCGTCAGCTGGACGGCCTGGGGCATCAACTTATCGATGGCAGCGCGCTCCTTGGCGAAGGCGTCGCGCTGGAGCGGGATCGGCCAGCGCAGCTTGCCGCCGTCGCGCAGCATGCTGGCGTTGTTGTCGGTGGTGCCAGGGGCGCCGCTGGTGAAGTTGATGTGGGGCAGGATTTCATAATCGAGCGGCACGGCCGGGCCATGCGCGCCCGTATCGGTCTGCGACTTCTGAATGGCCAGCAGCAGATCGTTGAGCGCCTTGCCGGACCAGATTTCCGTCTGCGGCGGATTGTTGCGGCTGCGCAGGTATTGCTGCCGCTGTTCCTCGTCGCGCTGCTGTTCCAGCGTGGGCAGCACGGACTTTTCGTAGAGATATTCGTCCAGCCGCTTGCGCTTGGTGTCGAGCTTGGCCTGCTTGACCTGTTCGCTGGCCATGTACGCCTGCTCGACCTGCATCAGGTAGTTGCCTTGGGCGTTGATGACGTCGGCGGTGCCGCGCAGGTAGCCGCCATAGGGATCGGCATTGGAATAGTACGGTGAATAGGCGAACGGACTGGCCACGGGCACGCCCACCGGACGCACCACGGTTTGAGTACGCGCGGGCAGGCCGTAGTAGCCCTGCGGCGCCGCGCGGAACACATTCTGCGCGGAGGCGAAGGACGGCCAACTCAGCGCGACCGTCCCGACGATGCTGGCGGCGATGATTCTCGGAGAAATCGCTTTCATGAAACCAACCTTTCGCTGTCCGAAGCGGCTCAGGGATTGGAAAACGATGCAATGGCGGCGCGCTGTCACTTGCCGTCCGGCACGGCCTTGGGCGGCAGCTTGCCGGGCGGCACCAGTTTCTGCCAGGCTTCCACCGCGGCGGCACGTTCTTCCTTGGTGCCCCAGGGGTTGAAGGCGAGCTTGCGACCGGCGGGCACCAGGCGGTGCAAATGCCAGCTGGCCAGGCCGCGCAGGGCCAGCTGTTCGTTGTCGAGGAGGTCGATCAAGTACTCGTAGGTTTCCGGCTTGGCCAGGTCGTCGTCGCCGAAACTGTGGAGCAGCTGCAAAGCCTGCTCCGCCTCGCCGGGCTTGAACTTGCCCTTGGCGATCATCGCGAGATAGAGCTTCTGGTCCTGGCCTGGGGCGCGGCCGATCCAGTGCCGCAGCGCCAACACGCCGGCGTTCCACACGTCGGGGCGCTTGGACTCTCTCAGAGTTTGTCCCAGACGTTCCAGGTCGTCGGTCGCGCCCATCAGGTAGACGGCGGTGCTGCGCTCCACTTCCTGCTCGGAGTTCACCAGTTCGTCGAGCGCTTGCGGCACCGACTTGGCGATGGCGAGCTTGCGGAACTTGGCCAGCGTGGCTTTGACCAGCTTGGAGCGTTCGGTGTTGCCTTCCTCGGTGGCCCAGGCCGGCAGCTTGTCGAGGTGCTTGACCGTTACCTCGGATTCGCCCAGGTCGTCCACCTCGAGCAGGGCGGGGCCGGGCGGCGCTTTGAGACTGAAATGCTTGTTCGGTCCCTTGACGTCCGCTTCCCCCTTGACCACCAGCAGCATTGCGGCAATGGACGGATGCTCGCCGGGCTTGGGGACCTTGTGGAAGGACGTGCCGCGCGGCCAG
This sequence comes from Planctomycetales bacterium, assembly GCA_020054355.1. GTDB lineage: Bacteria > Planctomycetota > Planctomycetia > Gemmatales > Gemmataceae > JAGVLI01. The sequence goes on from JAGVLI010000283.1 coordinate 2,245, forward strand.
CGGCCAAAAATTTCCAGCGCGACTTTCGTGCCGGGTTCCTCCAGCACGATTTCGCAGGATTCTCCCGGTCCGCGAATCCGGACCTTGGCCGCGCCCTTCGTCTTCAGATTGGTCAATTCGATCCGGCCGCGCAGGAAAGCGAATTCGAGGTCGAATTCCCCGGAAGGCAGCAGCAGGATGGCGGTTTCCAGCACGGGCATGGCCAGCGAGCAGCACATGTCGCCGATCACCGCCAGCCGCACGGCCCCATTGTTCGATTCCAAGGCGGCTTCGTTGCCGGCCAGCAGCATCTCGCCGGGATGCAAGTTGTCCTTGGGCTTCACGACCTGCCAGTCTTTATCGAGTAATTTCTCCAGCGGCAGGCGGCGCAGCCAGGTGGCGGCTTCCGTCGTGGACTTCGCCACGGGCGCCAACGGCAGCTTGGGCAAATCCTTGGGCAGCAGCGGCAGCTTGGGCAAATCCTTGGGCAGCTGCTGGGCGCTGCTCCGCGCAACATCGCTGACGAACGCGGCCAGCAGCAGCAGACCGCCGCCAACCGCCAGGAACGAGTGCAACGGGCGAAATGGCCGGGAAGTGAGCTTGATTGCCGACATGGATTGCCTCTCCATCGTTACCGGGGTTGAACGACAATCGGAAATGACTGGGTCGCCGTCTTGCCGGTATGCTTGCAGGCGGCGGTGACTTCCACCGTGAATTTGCCGGGGCGGTTGAGCGAGAGCAGGAACTGGACGGGCAGCGCCCCGGCATTGGCCGGCACGTCCTTATCGATGACGCCGACAAAGGGCTTGGCCAGCGTCGGCTTGCCTTTTTCATCGAGGACGCGCAAGCTCATGGTCGCGTTCGGCTGCTTCTTGGCCGTATCCCGGCCGAAACCGACCACCGCGTAATTGATGAACAGCGATTGCCCCGCGCCCAGCAAGTTGGCCGGCACCTGGGCAGCCGCATCCGCGGTAATGGCCAGATCGACGATGCCGAAACCGCGCGGCAGGACCTGGAATTTCTGCGACAAGGTCTGCGATTTCTTGCTCGCGCGATCCGTTACGGTTACCGTCAGGGTATGGTCGCCGGCGGGCTGATCCAGGCCGATCTCGACCTGAGCGTAAGCCGGCAACCGGCCGCCGCCGAGCGAGTTGACGGTCTCCAGGTCGCGGGGCGGCTGGCGGAAGATGACCTTGCCCTTGGCGTCGGCGACCTCGGTGGCCACGCTGTAGAGCACCTTGCCGTTCTCGTCGGCCGTGATGCCTTCGATGTCGAAGGTCACGCAGACATTGTCGCCGGGCAGCACCTTGGTGTCGGCCCGCGCCGGCCCCGAAACCCCGTGAGTGACCCGCGCGCCGGTCAAGCTCAGGGTGCCAGCCTGGGCGGGGGAAAGTTGCAGTAAGGTCAACAACGCCAGGGTGGTCATCATGGAGTGGTTCTCGTAAAGAAGATGCGGGCTAACCGGATGTCATCACTCTACGGCAGCCGATTGCGCTGGGCAAGTGTCTGCCGTTCCTGGCTGTTCGGGTCCGTCCAGTGGAGCGGCGCGGCGAATTCTGGTAGGGTGGGTCGAGCATACTCGCGAAGACCCACCGGAAGATATTGAGGCTTGCGGCGCGACGGTGGGTCTTCGCGAGTACGCTCGACCCACCCTACATCTCTACCAATCGTACCGGCGGAGGGTTTCGGAACCATGCACGCCATCCGCGCCAGTCTGCTTGTCGCTCTCTTGATGGTAGTTACTACGTCAACCTCGGATACAGGGTTCTCCGCGGCGCAGACCGCAAGCGAAACGCCCCCGTTGCGGTCCAAGGTCGGCATGAACCTGTCCGGCGTCTTCGACTGGTCGCGCGAATGGCCGTTCGTCGATGTTTTCAAGCATTCCCGCCCCTGGTTCAAACACGGCGCGGGCGAGTTCGTTTGGGACGAGAACGGCTATCCGCTGCTCAAGCCGGGACAGTCGGTGGATACGCTGCTCTGCCGGGAAATCAGCGGCAATTATCCCAAGGGAAAATACGTCGCCACCTATGAAGGCACCGGCAAAGTCGAAATCAAACGCTTCGATGTGAAAAAAATCGTCCAGGAAGCCAAGGGGCGCATCGAGTTCGACGTGGAACCCGCCCACGGCGGCATCCAGGTCGTGATCGGCGCCAGCGACCCCAGGGACCCGATCCGCAATATCAAGGTCTGGATGCCCGGCTTCGAGAACGCCAAGTCGCCGTTTCACCCGCTTTACCTGAAGCGACTCGAACCGTTCGGCGCGATTCGCTTCATGGACTGGCAGCGGACCAACAACAGTCCGATCAAGTCCTGGAAAGAGCGGGCCAAGCCGACCGACGCCCGCTGGACAAACGACGCCGGGGTGCCCATCGAACCGATGGTCGAACTGGCCAACACCTGCAAGGCGAATCCCTGGTTCTGCATGCCGCACCAGGCCGACGATGAATACGTCCGCGAGTTCGCCAAGGTGGTCAAGGAAAAGCTCGATCCAGCGCTCAAGGTCTACGTGGAATATTCCAACGAGGTCTGGAACGGGCAGTTCCGCCAGGCCCGTTATGCCCACGATGAAGGCAAGAAGCTCGGCCTGAGCGACAACGGCTTCCAGGGCCAGATGCGCTACTACTCGCAGCGGTCGGTGGCGGTCTTCAAGATTTGGGAAGAGGTCTTCGGCGACAAGAAACGCCTGGTGCGCGTGCTGGCGTCGCAGGCCGTCAGTCCCTGGGCCAGCGAGCAAGTGCTGACCTGGAAGGACGCCTACAAGCACGCCGACGCCCTGGCCATCGCGCCGTACTTCGGCCACTCCTTCGGCAATCCCAAGACGGCCGATGAAGTCGCGAAAATGAAAGTGGAAGACCTGATCGCCGCCCTGGCCAAAGAGGTGGACGGCGAGAACAAGGGGTTCATCCAAAAGCAGCAGGCGCTGGCCAAGAAGCACGGCCTGGAACTGGTGGCCTACGAGGGCGGGCAGCACCTGGCTGGGCACGGCGGTTCGGAAAACAATCAGGCACTGACCGATCTCTTCATCGCCGCCAACCGGCACCCGAAGATGTACGATCTCTACCAGCAGCACTTGCAAAACTGGTTCGACGCGGGCGGCGGGCTGTACATGGTTTTCAGCAACGTCAGCAGTCCGAGCAAGTGGGGGTCGTGGGGCGTGCTGGAAACCCAGGACCAGGCCGAGGACAAGGCGCACAAGTACCGGGCGGTGGTCGAGTTCATTCGCCGGAAACCCCTGGCGAAATAAGCTCCGCCGACTCCGCCCCTTGCGGCTTTGCACGCCGCCGTTGCGTTTCATTGCATATCACTGACACCCCTTCGCCAGTCTCAATGAGAATCAATAAGGGCTAGTGTCTACTAACCATCTGCTGCGGACGTCAGAGCGTTGGTTGCGTTTCCACTGCCTCATCCCTCGCTGGCAGTGCTTGCCAACGCTTGCAAGCCGTCGCTGGCTGCGGCTTCCCGCCGCGCCATCCGCCGAAAGCGCAGCGCCAGCGGCGTGGCCACCACCATCGCCACCCCCGCATAGTAGAGGATGACGAACAACACGCCGTCGGCCAGGGCGTCGCTGCCTTTCTCCAGGGCGGGAAACAGCAGCGCCTTGAGCAGCAGGGCCAGGTTCAAGTTGCGCATCGTCGCTTCCACGCCGACCGTCAGGCAATCCGCGCGCGGCCAGCGCAGCACGCGGAACGGCAGCATCACTGTTTGCTGGGCCAGCACGCAGAACAAGACGATCGCCAGCGGCACCTTCCAGCCATACTCGCGGGGGTGAATCCGGCCGCTGCCCAGCGAGCCGGCCACCATGACGACCACCACGACGAACCCCAGCCGGATGCACCATTTCGAGAAGGCGAACCGCCAGGGCACCGCCAGCCGCGACAGCAACATGCCGATCCCCAAAGGCAGCAGCAGGTAGAGCGCCAGGTCGAGCATCACTCGCCCGACAGGCATGTCGAAATTCGCTGGAACGTAGCTGGCTGCCAGGGTGCGCAGCAGGAGCGGCACCATGACCATCGCCGCCAAGGTGCCACAGCCGGTCAGCGCGATCGACAGCGCGATATTGCCGCGCCCCAGGTAAGTGAAGACCTTCGAGAGCGTGCCGCCGGGCATGGCCGCGACCAGGATCAGGCCCACCGAAATCCCCGGTTCCAATCCGAACCAGGAACTGACCAGCACCGCCAGCAGGGGCGTCGCGAGAAACTGACCGGCCGCGCCGACAAAGAAATACTTCGGCCGACGGACGACGGCCGTGAAATCCTCCAGGCGCAGCGTCGCGCCCATGCCCAGCATGAACAGGATCAGCTGCACCTGGGCGAAGTGATACTCGTGTTGCGGATAGGCATCGAACATCAATGCGTCGTCCCTTCGCCCTCGGCCGCCGCTGGCGGCTTCGCACTTTCGTGCAAGTCCCGCCGATCCCGAAACGGCAGCACCGTGATCTGGCCGTCGTTCTCCAGGATGGCGACATGCACCTGTGCAATATCCATGCAACCCGCCCGGCGCAGCGCGGCCATCAATTCGTGGTGGGTCAGCTGCTCGTTATTCAGCGCATCCTCGTCGATCCGGCCGTTATGGATGAGCAGGGTAGGCTTGCCCTCGATCATCCGAGCAATCCACTTCCAGCGCCAGGTGGCCACGCCGATCAGGTAGTTCAAGGCCACCAGCGTGACGGCCGAGACGACGCCCGCCGTGTACGAATTATCGCCGCCGTTCATCGCATTCTGCACGGCGTTGCTGAGGACCAGCAGCAGCACGAGATCGAAGGGCGCCAGCTGGCCGATCTGCCGTTTGCCCGTCAACCGCAGCAGGAGCAGCAGCAGGACGTAGGTCAGGATGCCGCGCAGGATCAACTCCCACCAGGCAACGGATAATTCCCACATGACTTCACCGTCGATTCTTCAATTTGCTCTTGCGAGTCGCCGGCCGACTTTCGTATGGAGGCTGCCTTCCAGACGCACGATCGTCGGAAAGGCACTTTCCCGAACTGCGTAACTTACGGGTTCGCCCGCATCATCGAGCTTTCTCATGGACGGTATTCTAGCTGCGTCTCCCGCGCTGCCATTGGTCGTCTTCACGGCCGAGCTGGCCGTCGTCACCTGCGGGACCATGCGGGTGATCTTCACCGCGCGGGGCATGAAGTACCTGGCTCCCGTGCTGGGCTTCTTCGAGATCACCCTCTGGCTGTTCGCCATCGGCCAGATCATGCACAACCTGTCGGACGTCGGCTGCCACATCGGTTTCGCGGCCGGCTTCACGCTCGGCAACTTCCTGGGCATCTTTCTCGAAAAGCAACTGGCGCTGGGCAACCTGGTGGTGCGCATCATCACGCCCAAGGACGCGAAGCCACTGCTGACGGGCTTGAAGTCCGCTCGTTTCGGTCTGACTACCATCGACGCCGAAGGCGCTAACGGGCCGGTGAAAATCATCTTCACGGTGATTCAGCGTCGGCAGCAACCGCAGGTCGTCCGCTTGATCCGGCACTTCGATCCGCAGGCGTTCTACTCGGTGGAGGAAGTGCGCACGGCCCAGGCTGGCGTCTTTCCCGAAGCGCGGCCCTGGGTGCGCGGCCTGGTGCCAGGCTTCGTCCGCAAACAACTGGCCGCCTAGCGCACTTCTTTCCAATGCTTGTAGGTCAGGCTTTCCAGCCTGACGCTGGTGCCCCAGTCAGGCTGGAAAGCCTGACCTACATTCTTTACGCCGGCCAGGTCTGCCCGCCGCCATCGACGCGGATCACCTGGCCGCTGATAAACCGCCCGGCCTCCGTCGCCAGGAAAGCGACGACATCGGCGACTTCCTGCGGCCGCCCGTAGCGCACCAAAGTCCCTTCCTCGACCAGCTTGTCCTTTTCCACATCGTGGATGACCATGAAGCGCGGGGTCACGGTGCCGCCCGGCGCGACGCAGTTCACCGGCACGTTGAACGGCCGCAACTGCACTGCCAGGCAGCGGGTGTATTCGTGGACCGCCGCCTTGGCCACGGAATAGATCGCACCGTCGTCCCGCCCGAAGCAGCCGGCGATGGAGCCGATGGTGATGATCCGCCCGCTCTTCCGCGCCTGCATCTCGGGAGCGACCGCCCGGCAGCAGAGGATGCAAGACAACAGGTTGCGGTCCATCACAGCGCGGATGTCGGCAAGCGGGATGCCGATGCAGTCGTCCGGACTCGGCCGGCCGCCGCGACCGACGCC
>JAGVLI010000012.1 GCA_020054355.1 Planctomycetales bacterium
CCAAGAACGTCGGCTGCGACGTGCCCGCCGAGCCGGTCGAGCTGGCCATCGGCTACATCAAGCGCTGCCAGGCGTTCAACGGCGGGTTCATGTACTACCCCGGCGCGCAGGTCACGGTCGCCTGTACCGGCACCAGCATCCTGGCCCTGGAGCTATGCGGCAAGGACATGCACCGCTGCCCGGAGAATCTCAAGGGCGGCTCTTACCTGCTGCAAAACGTACCGCGCTGGGGATCGACGCACTTCTTTTACGGCATCTACTACTGCTCGCAGGCGATGTTCCAGCTGGGCGGCAACTACTGGGAAGGTTTTCGCCCGGCGCTCAGCGAGCAGTTGCTGCGCTACCAGAACCAGCGCGACGGCAGCTGGCTCGGCACCGACCAAGGCAGCCGGGTCTACGGCGCGAGTTACTGCACCGCGATGGGCGTGCTGGCCCTCACCGTGGAGTATCGCTATCTGCCGATCTATCAACGCTCGGAAGATGTGAAAGGCAAGTAGGTCAGGCTTTCCAGCCTGACAGCAGCGCCGCGACCATGGCTCGTTTCATTTCTTCGTCGGAAACTCCTGAATTGCCTGCGATTCTTCAGGACGTATGGGAATGACTTCGCAGCTGACTGCTGGATCATTCCGTGTGCGTCCATCAGGTGTTTGGAGCGATTTCCAAAAAGTCTGAATCTTCAGGAACAAAAGCAGCACCACGCCCATTGCGAGACCGATCATGGCACACTCGAACGCGGTCCCCATCAGTTCGACATCCCATCGCTTCGTAATTGCCAAATCAAGCAAGTCCTTGGGACGCAGCTGATGATTCCACGGTGGGTCGATAATGAACGAGAATAGAACACCGAATAGCCCGCCGGCCGAGAAGCTCGTAAACAGAATAACGAACGGATGGTCTTGCCGGAGCGACCGCCTGTATAAACGCAGCAACAAAAGCGTGCCTAGCCAAAGGCCGATCAGGATCCCATCAATACCGCGCGAAGCCGAGTGCCATGACGCCAGGTAGAAATCTCGATAGTGATAGGTAACGTAGTCACCCCACATTTTTCCCAGCAAGCACCCTGATAGACAGCTCGCGAACAGGACGATGAGGATAACCGGCAAAGGGTGGAAACTGGCGGTGTTCTTATCAGCCAGTTTGTACAAGTCCCTTGTCCCATCGGCCATCTTCGGTAATGGATGTCGCGCAGTGATCGCTTCCTCTCGCATGCCGCGCGGCGGCTCCGACTGGATCTCGTCGTCCATTTTGCACCGCGCTTTCGAGGAATCGCCCGGCTCTACGCCAGCACCGCCTTCACCACCTCGCCGCTGACATCCGTCAGCCGGAATTGCCGGCCCTGGTAGAAAAACGTCAGCTTCTCGTGGTCCACGCCGAGCAGGTGCAGAATCGTGGCATGCAGGTCGTGGACGCTGACGCGGTCTTTCTCGGCGTTGTAGCCGAGTTCGTCCGTCGCGCCGTGGGTGATGCCGCCCTGGATGCCGCCGCCGGCCAGCCACATCGAAAAGCCCTTGATGTGGTGGTCGCGGCCACTGCCCTGGCCCATCGGCGTGCGGCCGAACTCGCCGCCCCAGATCACCAGCGTGTCTTTCAGCAAGCCGCGCTGCTTCAGGTCCGCGACCAGGGCCGCGCAGCCCTGGTCCACTTCCTTGGCCACCACCGGAATGTCGCTCTTGATGTTGCCGTGATGGTCCCAGTCGCGGTGATAGAGGTGAATGAAGCGCACCCCGCGCTCGGCCAGCCGCCGGGCCAGCAGGCAGTTGGCCGCGAACGAACCGTCGCCGCCCTTGGTGCCGTAGAGGTCGAGGGTGTCCTTGGATTCCTTCGACAGGTCCATCAGGTCCGGCACGCTCGACTGCATGCGGAAAGCCATCTCGTACTGGCTGATGCGCGTGCCGATTTCCGGATCGTCCACCACGTCGTTCTGCAGCTTGTTCAACTGCTGGGCGGCTTCGACCACGTCGCGCTGCTGCTTGGCATTCACGCCGGGCGGGTTGCCGACGTACAGCACCGGATCGCCCTTCGAGCGGAAGTGAACGCCCTGGAATTCGCCCGGCAGAAAGCCGCTATGCCACTGGCGGGCAGCAATGGGCTGCGATTGCCCGGAGCGGCCCGTGGAGGTCAGCACCACGAAGCCCGGCAAGTTATCGCACTCGCTGCCCAGGCCGTACCAGGCCCAGGACCCCATGCTCGGCCGGCCGCTGATGGTGGTGCCGGTGTTCATGAAGGCGTGGGCCGGGTCGTGGTTGATCGCTTCCGTGTGCAGCGAGCGGATGATGCACATCTCATCCGCGATCTTCTGCATGTGCGGAAAGATGTCGCTGATTTCCTGGCCGTTCTTGCCGCACTTCGTGAAGGCATGCTGCGGCCCGAAGCAGCTCAGCTTGGCCCCCTGCAGCTGGGCGATGGGCTGGCCCTTGGTGAACGAATCGGGCATCGCCTGGCCGTGCATCGCGCCCAGCTTCGGCTTGTAGTCGAAAGTTTCCAGGTGCGACGGCCCACCCGCCATGTAAAGGTAGATGACGCGCTTGACCTTGGCGGGGTGATGCAATTCCTTCAGGATGCCGGGCCACTTTTGCAGCTTGGCGTCCGCGCCAAAAAGCCGCTCGCGGTTGAGCAGGGCGCCCAGCGCTAACGTCCCAAGACCCAAGTATGACCGTCCCAAGAAGGCACGGCGGGAGAGAAGCGAGCGATGGGTCTGGGAGTTCTTCATGGTGTGAACCTCAGAAATCAAGTTTCGCCGTGATCCAGCCGGTCGGCCAGCACTCTCAGTGACAGCGCTTGCACTCGCTCGATGGCTTCCTGGCGCGTCGGCCCGTAAGCCAGCACGCCGGGCAAGTCCACGACTTCGGCCAGCCAGCGACCGTCGTATTCTTGTTCGATCTCGATGATGAACGGCATAGCCAATCCTCGCTCATCCCGTGCGCTTCTTCGACTCCGGCTTCGTGGGACGCATTGCCGGCGGCTCGGCCACTTCATCGGCCGGTGGCTCGCCGTCGTCGTCGCTGTAGCGCATAGTGACGGCTTGTCCGGCACCCAGGGCCAGCGCATCGGCTTCCGACTTCACTTCCAATTCGGAATATGTCACTTCGGTTCCATCGCTGGGCCTAGCTTGTTCATCCTGGCACAGGATCAGCTTCCGGATTCCAGCAAAGACCCAGGTCGCCGGTTGGCCTCCCCAGGTGAAGGAGCCGTCGGCGTCTCCTTCATGGACCCGGCCATGCGCCTCGGCCTTCTGGAGAGCGACATCCGCGTTTTCTGCTTCGATCAGTACGACATTTTCCCACACCGGCGTTCGGCGCTGGTTGGCGGACTTCAGCTTCACATACATGATGACGTGCGCGGCGTACCAGGTCATGAGCGCCTCCGTCACCGGACATTGCGGCAACGCAGAAATTTCTGCGCCTGGATGATCTTGCGCTGTCGGGCGACCTTGCCGGTCAGTTTGGCGGCAGTCAGCATCGCCGCGAGAATTTCGCAAACATGCCTACCGGTGCGGACGGCTTCCTCTTTCGCCGCACGCGAGATTTCATTCTCGCCGCGCTCTTTGCTCTTCGTCGTTAGGGCGAACCTGTGTTCGACTCACTCGATTGTATCCGAGCGGCGTTTCGTTCGCAAAACGGAAGCTCATTCCTTCGCCGCCTCCACCTTCGCCGCGAAGCAGTCCTGCTGGAGCAGGCCCGCGATGTCGCTGACGGCGCGCCAGAGTTCGCCTTCCGCCTGCACGAGCAGCAAGCGGGCCTGGACCAGCGTCTGCTGCGATTGCAGCACCGTGGTGTAGTCGTACTTGGGATCGCCGCGCCCGTAACCGATGCGGACCAGCCGCAACGATTCGCGAGCGTTGGGCAGGATCGTCTTCTCGTAGGCATCCACCTGCCGGCGGGCGCTCAGGTAACGCTGGAAGGCCGTCGTCAGCCGTTCCTGCAAGCGCAGCTCGACCTGGCGGACTTCCTCGTGGGTCCGTAGCACGTTGGCTTCGGCCGTATGGATATTGCCCTGGTTGCGGTCGTAGATCGGCAGGGCTGCGCCGAGCTGGACCGTCACTTCAAAACGGCGGTCCGGGAACGAGTGGAGCGGCCGCACTTGCAAGTTGACGTTCGGGTACTTGCCGGCGCGCGCCAGCCGCAGCTGCTCGTCCGCCTGCTGCACCGCCGTCTGCGCTTCCTGGACCAGCGACGAACCGGACAGCACTGCTTGCAGCACCGGTTCCCAGTCGTAGGCCGGCGCGGTCGTCTCGAA
>JAGVLI010000970.1 GCA_020054355.1 Planctomycetales bacterium
ATCGCCAACACCGCGCCGGTGGCCTACGGCGCGCTGGGCACGCCGATCGTCACGCTGGCCCGCGTGACCTTGCCGCCGGGCATGCAGCTCGAAGTTTGGGAGTTCCAGCTCAGCCAGATGACCGGCCGGCAGCTGCCCTTCTTCTCGCTGATCGTGCCGGTCTGGCTGGTCTGGACCATGGCCGGCTGGCGGTCGGCACTGGAAATCTGGCCCGCCCTGCTGGTCTGCGGCGGCAGCTTCGCCCTGGTGCAGTTCCTGATCTCCAACCTGCACGGCCCTTGGCTGGTGGATGTGGCGGGCGGCGTCGTCTCGATGATTTCCCTGGCCCTGTTCCTGAAAGTCTGGCAGCCGAAGACCATCTGGAAGTTCGAGGACGAGCTGCCGATGGCGGAATCGCTCAGCTACTCGACGGCCCAGGTCGCTTCCGCCTGGACGCCCTGGGCCTTGCTGACGCTCTTCGTCTTCCTCTGGGGCATTCCGCAGGTCAAGACGCTGCTCGGAGTGCCCGGCAAGGCCGAGCGCGACGCCTTCGCCGCCAGCAGTGATACCGTGCTCGTCAAGCCGACCTTCATCGGCGTCAAGGTGCCGGGCTTGCACAAGGAAATCGCCCGAGTCCACCCCGTAGTGCCGGAGAAGGAAATCGAATCGGCCACCTACGATTTCGCCTGGCTGGCGGGCACCGGTACCGGCATCTTCCTGGCGGCGCTCGTGTCGGCGGCGTGGATGCGCATGTCGCCGGGCCAGGTCGTGCGGGTGTTTTTCAGCACCTGTTACCGGGTGCGCTGGCCGATGTTCACCATCGCCTGCATGCTGGCCATCGCCTTCACGACGCGCTTCAGCGGCATGGATGCCACGCTCGGCCTCGCCTTCACCAAGACCGGCTTCCTCTATCCGCTCTGCGCGGCACTGCTCGGCTGGCTGGGCGTGGCGCTGACCGGCTCGGATACGTCGTCGAACGCGCTCTTTGGCAGCTTGCAGACCATCACCGCGCGGCGGCTGGTGGCCGGCGGCGTGCTGCCGTTGCCGGAGCATCAAGCGATGCTGCTGATGGCGGCGTCCAACAGCAGCGGCGGGGTGATGGGCAAGATGATCGACGCCCAGAGCATCGTGGTCGCGGCGGTGGCCACCGGCCAGCACAACCAGGAAGGGGCCATCCTGCGCTACGTCTTCTGGCACAGCCTGGCACTGGCCCTGCTGATGGGCCTGCTGGTCATGATTCAGGCCTACTGGTGGACGGGGCTGATTCCACAGTAGGCCGCGGCGGACCACCGTAGGGTCCGCTGTGCGGACCATTGAGCGACCGGATTTTGTTGGTTAATGGTCCGCACAGCGGACCCTACGAGTCCGTGGCCCGTCTGGAATTCGGCCAGCTCTCGTCCAAGTCGCCCAGCCGTTCCAGGCGCGGCACGTCGAGCGCAGCATGTCTCCCTTGCGGATCGAACAACAGCGCTTGCATCCCCGCGCGGCGCGCGCCTTCGTAGTCGTTGTCCGGATCGTCGCCGACGAACAGGATTTCCGAAGGATGCAAAGCAACAGCCTGGCAGAGAGCAGTAAAGAATCCTTCCGCCGGTTTCCGCCAACCCACCTCGGCACTGACGAGCAGCGGCGACAGCGAGGCCAGTGCTGGCACCTCCGCCGCGAGCCGGCGCAGCCGATCGTCGTAGTTCGAGGCCAGGCCGACCGTGAGTCCACGGCTCGTCAGCCCGGCCAGGGTCGCCGGCAGGTCGGGATCGAGACGCCAGGCCGACGGCAGGCTGAAATGCTCGTACAGTTCGGCGAAGCAGGCGTCGAGGTCGCTGGCATCCATCAGCACTTCGCCCACGATGGTTCGCCAGCGCTCGAGTTCCCGCGCCGGGCTGACCGCCCAGCCTGCCGAACGGTCCCGTAGTTCCTGCTTGCGGAAGGCAGCGGCGAACCGCTGGCGAATCTCCTCGGTGGACAGTCGGCTGCCATGCCTTCGGCCGACCATCGCGTATGCCGTTGCCGCCGATGGTTCCGGATGGATCACCGTCCCCACCGCGTCGAAAAAGACCGCACGAACGTCAGGCCAGTGCGCTGCCTCAGCCACATCTTCCTCCTCGCCGGAATAATCGTTACCGGCCGCCGCCATTCGCCGCGCCGGATTGCCGATAGAATTACTATCACAAGTGCCTTGCCCGCGGAGAAGGAGCAGCGATGTTTTCGGAGCCGAACAATCCCCGCGCCATGACGGCCTACCGCTTCGCTATTTACGGTTTGATCCCGGTGGCGGGGCTGCTGCTGGGGCCGATGGCCCTCGCCCTGGGGCTGGCTGGCTGGCGGCATGCCCGGCAGAATCCCGACCGCCAGGGTGTGGGCCATGCGGTGACGGCGGTCATCCTCGGCGCGCTGGAGGTGTTGACCAACGCGGTCGGCCTGGCGCTGATCTGGATCGGCATCGAGTCGCTGGGGGCGTGAGGCAGTACTCGTAGGTCAGGCTTTCCAGCCTGACATTTTGCGGAGTGTCAGGCTGGAAAGCCTGACCTACGTCGGCTGCTCAGCGTTGCTTGGCTCCCAAATCGAACGGCATGGTGTGCAGCTGCACGCGGGTCGGCGCGGCCGGCTTCTTGCGGTTGGCGGACGCGGCGGCTTCGTCGATCTGTTGCTGGGCCTTCAGGCAAACCAGCCCCGCCGCCGAGACGCGCAGCAGGTGAATGCCCGCCCGGAAGGCGATGAAGCCGATGAAGGTCAGTGGAATTGTCTGGAGGAAGCGCGGCGGCGTGCTCAGCAGCAGCACGAAGCACTGCCAGAAATTCAGCAGGCCATACAGGAGCAATCCCCAGCCGGCGATCTCGCGCAGCCAGAGCAACAGCAAGACCCACCAGCCGAAGAGGACGCGCAGTATGGCAAAAAACGTCTTCATGGCATTCCCCTGAACAGCTCGTCCCCTTCGGCCGGCGGCAGCGCTTGCCGTCGCCGCCAGTGCCGCAGCCGTGCCCAGGCCAGCCAGCGGTTGGCCCGCCGTTGCTCCGTCCGCGATTCCTTCCACCAGACGTCTTGCAGAAACAGACCTGCTTCCTCGGCCGACATCCGCTCGCGCGCCAGGTAACGCAGCAGCGTCACGGCGATCAGCGCGCCCACGCCCAGCGTCCAGATCAGGACGACGATCCGCCACAGCACCGGCGGCAGGCCGAGTTCGTTCAAATCCTCCGGCAGCCAGCCCCAGGCGAGCTGCGCTGCTCCCGTCCAGAAGGCGACCACGGCCAGGAGCATCGCCAGTTCCCACGCCGATACCGTGCGCTGCGACG
>JAGVLI010000259.1 GCA_020054355.1 Planctomycetales bacterium
ACACCCGTGGACAGCTCGATTGTCGGAATCGTGGACACCGTGAGCCTGGACGATCCGCCGGCAGCCGAGAAAAAGAAGGCGACCCCCGCGCAGGGCCGGTCCGGCTCGCCGGACCAGGCTCCGTCGCGCGAGCAAAAGAAGGACAACTAGCCATGTACCTGGGGCGCGTCATCGGCCGCGTTTGGTGCACGGCGAAAAATGCCGCCCTGGAATCGCAACGCCTGCTATTGGTGCAGCCCATTACTCCGGAAGGCCTGCCGACAGGCAAGCAACAGGTGTGCACCGACGCCACGGGCGCGGGAGCGGGCGAAACCGTCTACTACTGCGGCGGCAAAGAGTGCAGCTTCCCCTTCCTGCCGGCCGAGGTGCCGACGGTGCGCTTCGACGGGCGCCGATCCTTGCTGAACCAGGTGAATCAGCACCTCGACAATGTCCACCGTAACGGCACGCTGTCGGTCTACGATGCTCAGAGCCGGCAGGCGTTCGACTTCCTGTCGTCGTCGCAGGCCCGGCAAGCGTTCGACCTCGACCGGGAGCCGACCACGGTGCGCGACCGCTACGGCCGCTATCGCTTCGGCCAGAGCGTGTTGCTGGCCCGGCGGCTGGTCGAAGCCGGCGTGCCGTTGATCCGGGTCAACTGGGTGCGGGTGGCGAACGCGCTGAACAACGGCCACTGGGACACGCACAGCAAGAATACCGATGCCCTGAAGCAGCTGATGCCGCTCATGGATCAGACCTATTCAGCGCTGCTCGAAGACCTGGAGCAGCGCGGGTTGCTGGAAGACACGCTGGTGGTCTGGATGGCGGAGTTTGGCCGGACGCCGAAGATCAATGGCAACGCCGGCCGCGACCACTGGGGCCACGTCTTCTCGACGGCCCTGGCCGGCGGCGGCGTCAAGGGCGGCGTGGTGCATGGCGCATCCGACAAGATCGCCGCTTATCCCAAGGACGGCACCGTCCGGCCGCAAGACCTGACCGCGACCATCTATCACAGCCTGGGCATCTCGCCGGAGAGCGAAATCCACGATAGTCAGGGCCGGCCGCTCGCGATCACGCGGGGCAAGGTGATTCATCAGATCATGTGAGTGGTCAGTGGCCAGTGGCCAGTGGCCAGTGGCCGGTGGCCAGTGGGCAGCCAATCGTCGAAGTAAACACCAGTGGCCAGCGAACGCGAATATGTTGCGTTCGCTGGCCACAGTTCGTTTCCACTGGCCACTGGCCAGTGGCCACTGATCACTCACCAGGGCACCGGCTGCCACCCCGGCGGATTGGGCTGACCGAACCAGTGTTCGAGGGTGTTGTACTGTAGATATTCGACGACCAGGCCATCCTTGTGGACGAACGCCACCGGGCCGAAGCCGCCCGGCTCGAACGGGCCGAAAATCACTTCCTCGCCCTGAATCGCCGCTTGCAGATCATCCACTCGATAGGCGACGTGCGGCCAGTTCCAGAGCTTCCAGAGTCCGACCTGTTCCGGCGGCACTTCCGGCTTCTCCTTGGCCCGCAGATACTCGATCCGCATCGGATGCGCGCGCGGGTTCGTCACCCAGACCTTGCTGAACTCCACCCAGAACTCGCCGGGCTGCGGTTCGGCGGCCCAGAGTCCGATGTGGTCGAATGCCTTGCGCATACGCTCGCCTCCGGCTCGCGGCTCAACGTGCAATGGTCATTGCGGTTCGATGGAGACTTTCAGTCCCTTGTCGGTGAATTGTTCCACGTACAACTCGGCGCGCTCCTTATACGTGGTCAGCAGCACCGATCGGCCGCCGTGATACGCTTCCCACATTTTGTGCGTGGCCTCGGCCCGGCACAAGCGGGTAAGTTCCATCACGGTGCGGACGATGAACATCAACTCCAGTTGCGGGTCGTGATGCAGGACCAGATGGAAGCGCGGCAGCTGACGGGTCTGCCCCGGCTGGGCCTGGCGTTGCGGCCGGCGACCGGGAGGAAAGGCGGAGTGGTCTGGCGTAAACTGGCTCATCGACGGCCCCCCGGTGACAGGTTGGAGGATCGGGGCCTGCGCCTCGTCCGGTGCGACTCGTAATGGCACCGGACCAGGGTCGGGATGTTTCCCGGACTTGCATTCTAGCGACGGGGATCGACGGTCTCACGTCCTGGCTAGCGAGGATTGCTGAAGTTTGGCGAATCGAGGTCCGGATTTTCCGGTTAGATGGACCTTGCGGGCACCCGGACAGCGCCGCAGATTGCAGCGAGCAGCGGACGAAAAATGGCTCTGCGGGCCGGCCTGTAAGCCGGGTTTTGTAACGACCTCACGCCGGCCCCTCCGCCGGTAAGGACGAAAGGACCGGAGTGAGATCGCGACGGCCATTTATCTAGCCGGCCGATTGCTCGGCCGATCGAGCGACCTACCCGGGAGTCATGATGGACCGGACCAGTCCTGCTCCCATATTTGGCCTTGCTCCCGGTGGGGTTTGCCGAGCCAGCCTGTCGCCAGGCTGCTGGTGGGCTCTTACATTAAGGGGCCGAAGCCCCCCCACCTTTTCACCCTTACCTTCAACAGTGGCTGGTGGCTAGTGGCCGGTGGCCAGTGAAGACCGCATCATCGCTTGGGTTCGGTCTTCACTGGCCACC
>JAGVLI010000497.1 GCA_020054355.1 Planctomycetales bacterium
GCCCGTCACTTCAGTGACCCGCACGCTCGATCTGCCGGCGGCGGCCCCAGGCGCTGCCGCCGCTCCTAGTTCGGGCACCATCGGCACTTCGCCGGCGGCCATCTACGTGATTACGGCCGAAGACATCGAGCGCTCCGGCCAGCGGACGATTCCCGATCTGCTGCGCATGGTGCCGGGCATGGAAGTGGCCCGCATCGACGCCAACAAGTGGGCGGTCTCCTCGCGCGGCTTCAACGGCCGCTTCGCCAACAAGCTGCTGGTGCAGATGGATGGCCGGACGCTCTACACCCCGCTGTTCGCCGGAGTGTTCTGGGACGAGCGCGACACGCTGCTGGCCGACATCCAGCGGATCGAGGTGATCCGCGGCCCCGGCGCGACCCTGTGGGGCGCCAACGCCGTCAACGGCATTATCAGCATCGTCACCAAGCCGGCCAGCGAGACCCAGGGCTGGCTGATGGAAGGCGGCTCGGCCACCGATCAGTCCGCCCAGGGCTTCATTCGCTACGGCGGCCAGATGAACAAGGACGTCCACTACCGGGTCTACGTGAAATACTTCGATTGGGACAACGGCTATGGCCAGAACGGCCAGCCAGGGTTCGACGGCTGGGATCAGTTGCGCGGCGGCTTCCGCCTGGACTGCAAAATTTCCGACGAGGCCAGCTTGATGGTCCAGGGCGACCTCTTTCAGGGCAAACTCGGAGACACGATCACCAGCCCCGTGCTGTCGCCGCCCTTCACGCAGACGGTCAACGAGCGGATCGACACCGGCGGCGGCTTCTTCCTGGCCCGCTACAACTACGTCTTCTCCAAGGAGTCCGACCTGTCCTTGCGCTTCTTCTACGACCGCACGCACCGCAGCGAATCGCTCGTCGCCGAGGATCGCGACATCCTCGACATCGACTTCCAGCACCGCTTCCCGATCGGCGAACGGCACGACCTGATCTATGGCCTGAGCTACCGCTACACGACCGACGATATTCGCAACAGTTTCCAGATTGCCTTCGATCCGTCGGCGCGGGCGGACCATCAGGTCGGCTTTTTCGTGCAGGACGATGTGACGCTGGTCGAGGACCGGCTGCATTGCATCTTCGGCTCGAAATTCGAGTACAACGATTACACGGGCTTCGAAATGCAGCCCAGCGGCCGGCTGCTCTGGACCCCGAGCGAGCGCCAGACCGTCTGGGGAGCGATCTCCCGGGCGGTGCGGATTCCGTCGCGGGCCGACGAGAATATCCAGGTGCCCTTGAACGTCATTCCACCCGCCGGCGGACTGCCCGTGCCCGTGGTACCGACGTTCTTCGGTTCGCCGACGCTGCCGTCGGAGGAAGTGATCGCCTACGAGGCGGGGTATCGCATCAGCCCCACCGATAAGCTGCAATTCGACCTGGCGGGATTCTACAACGATTACGATCATCTGCGCAGCGCCGACCCTCAGGCAGTGCCGGTGCCGCGGCTGGCGCCGTTGCCGCACCTGGTCTTGCCCGTTGTGTTCGGCAATCGGCTGCAGGGAGAAACTTACGGGGTGGAGTTGGCCGCCAGCTGGCAGGCCGCTGAATTCTGGAAATTGCAGGCCGGCTACACCTGGCTGCAAGTCCAGCTGCACGAGGATGGCGGCAACCGCGCCGACGAGGCCGCCGAACTCGATACGCCGCACAACCAGTTCAATTTGCGCTCGTACCTGGACGTCAGCCGTACCCTGAAGTTCGATACGGGGCTGTACTATGTCGATAATGTGCCCCACTTCAACATTCCGCACTATTTACGCTTGGACGCGCGGATCGCCTGGCAGCCGCGCGCCGGCGTCGAAGCGGTCCTGGGCTTTCAGAACCTGCTCGATCCGCGCCATCTGGAGTTCCGGCAGGACATTCCCGCCATCTTGTCGACGGAAGCCGAGCGGGTGGTCTACGGCTTCGTGCGGCTGAAGTATTGAGGCTCCCCCCCGCCGACGCGGGAGGCTCGCGAAGGCTTGCGGGAGGCTCGCCAGCGAGCCTCCCGCGTCAGCGGGGGGAACCGCGATTCTCCAGCGGAATTTGAGCGTATCAAAGCATGGACGCAGCAGTTAGATTAGGAACAGCGCGCGACTGCTGGACCGAGTTCAGCTGGGTTTCCAGTCCTGCCGGCGAATGATACGGTCGCCCGCGATCGCGGAGAACCCGCCGTTGCTCGGAGCAATCCGAGCGTGGAGCCGTCGTTGGCGACTTGGCAGCGAACTGGTGAAGGAGGGACATGGCCGCGCGGCTGCCCGTCTGGCTGATTCTCCTGGGAGCCCTGGCATTGACGGCAAGACTGCCGGCCGGCCGCGCCCAGCAACCCGAGGTGGACCAGGAGTACCTGCTCAAGGCCGGTTACCTGGCTACGTTCGGGCGCTATACGGTCTGGCCGCAAGCCGGCGTGCCCGGCGGCCAGTTTGTCATCGGCGTCCTGGGGAAGAACCCCTTCGGCGCCGTCAAGGCGGAGATGGAGAAACTCGAGATCGACAAGAAAAAGGTCGTGGTCCGGGAATTCAAATCGATGAAGGACTTCCAGCCGTGCCACATTTTGTTCGTCAGTAACGCTCCCGCGGGCGACAATCCCAAGGAACAAGCGGTGGAGCGGCTGGCCAGCGCCCTGACGGCGCTGAACAAGAAACCCGTCCTGGTGGTTGCCGATTCGCAGGGACTGGCCGCGAAGGGCGCCATGCTGAACCTGTACCTCGACATGAACAAAGTCAAGTACGAGATCAACGTCGAGGCGATCAAGGGGGCGGGATTGGTGCCGAAGGCGGATTTACAGAAATACGGCAAGGCCGTCACATCGGAAAAAAAGTAGAGTTCGAGCGGCGAGCGGCGGCGGGCCGCTGAAGACTTGCAGAGGGCAGGAGCCATGCATTGGTTCCGCAACCGGTCGATCCAGACGAAGCTCATGCTCATGCTGCTGCTCGCCAGCAGCACGGCCGTGCTCCTGACCTGCACCGCCTTCGTCGTCATCGACAGTTACGTGACCAAGCGAGCGATGGTGGAACAAGCCACCTCCTTGGCCAGCGTGCTGGGCATCCAAAGCACCTCGGCCCTGCGCTTTAACGACCCGCTGACCGGCAAGGAACTGCTGGGCTGCCTCCGCGAACTGCCGCATGTGGTCCAGGGCAGCACCTACGACGGCAAGGGCCAGGTGTTCGCCGTTTACGAGCGCGACCCGGACCATCCAGGCGCGCCGCCGCTGGGCACGGACGGTTATCGCTTCGCCGAGAGCGGCGATCTCGAAGTGTTCCAGCCGATCGTGCAAGACAACGAGCGGATCGGCACGCTCTTCCTGCGGATCGACCCGGAGCCGGTCCGCGCCC
>JAGVLI010000929.1 GCA_020054355.1 Planctomycetales bacterium
GGAAAAGCTGCGGCCGCTGATCCCCAGCGTGCTGCTGCGCGGCACGGCCACCAATCCCGCCGGCACGCTCTCCAGCGGCGTCTTTGGCGGCGGCCGGAATGACCGCATCGCGGATGGCAGCGCCCGGAATTCGATGGACCTGCAGCTGATCTGGGAACTGCAGAACCTCGGGTTCGGCAATCGCGCGCGGGTCAACGAACGCCGGGCGGAACAAGAGATTTCCGTGCTGGAGTTGTTTCGTATTCAGGACCGGGTCGCGGCGGATGTTATCCAGGCTCATGCGCAGGTGCAATCGTCGGCTGCCCGGCTCGGTGAAGCCGAGGACGGGTTGCGCGACGCCGTCGAATCCGCTTCGCAGAACATCGGGGCGATGGGCCAGACCAAGCGGCTGGCGGGGAATGTCGTGCTCCTGGTGATTCGACCGCAAGAAGCCATCGCTTCGGTGCAGGCGCTGGCCCAAGCCTACAACGACTACTACGGAACCGTGGCCGACTACAACCGTGCCCAGTTCCGCCTCTTCCGGGCGCTGGGCAATCCGGCCGAAGAACTGACCGGAGAGCCGCCACAATGCTCACCGCTGCCGTCCCCCGAGGGCCAAGAAATATCGATCCCTGTCTTGAAGCAGGGAGAGAAGCCGGAACCCCAGGGTGCGGCCAACCTCCTGCCGGAATAGCATGGGGGCGAGCAGTAATTCCGTCTAAAGTCTGCCGTGAAACGGGCCGGTCCTCGGGATCGGCCCGTTCGCGTTGGCTGCCGTCGTGGGAAGAGTTTAGCCACGAAGAACAGCGGCGCACCGTAGTACCTGCCAGATCGAGCGACGCGGATTGAACCTGAGTCGTGCTGCCCGTCTAAACATGGATGGCACCTTCGCTTGCGGCGCGGCACACAATCCGCGCTGGCGGCATGAAGGTTGCTTTCCGGAGCGAGCCGACGCACCTCGCTGATTCACCCAGGCGGACTTTTCGCCGAGATTGGCTTGGCCAAGGTAGATCCTCAAGCTGACCTATCTCATTCAAGTTCCAGGGCCGGTTGCGAATGTCCCTCATCCTGAGCAAGCGGACCATTGATTCGCGGAGGGTCTCTGCTCGACCGCCGGGACCAGTTCACTTCGAGGTCACGATGGCTGGCAATCCCTCCGCCCCCGGAATTATCTTGATTGCGGAAGACGATGCGGTCACCCGCGAAGGGCTGTCGGCCATCCTGCAGCGAGCAGGCTACGTCGTGGCCGTGGCCGCGAACGGCCAGGAAGCCCTCGATTACCTGACTTCTCAAACGGTCCCCAGCCTCATCCTCCTCGACATGCTCATGCCCGTGCTGGACGGCTGGCTTTTCATGAGAGAGTTGCGGCAACTGCCTGGCTGCTCGGCGGTCCCGGTGGTGGTAGTGACGGGGATGACGGTGGCCAGTTCGGAATGGACGAAGGCGCTCGGCGCCGTGGCGCTGGTGAAGAAGCCGGTCGATGTCGCATTGCTGCTGGACACGGTAAGGCAATACGGCAAATGACGCGCCATCTTCAATGGGCAGTTTCTGCCCGCGCTGGCGATTCCCGCATCCGCGAAATCCGGCTCGGTTCGTCCCTCCAGCCAACATTACCCTCAAAGTGCCGCCCAAATGTCCGCCGCGCAGGCAGTTAGGGTGGCGCTGCCGTCGCCGGCTGTCCTGGCATGCGTTTTGCACTGCCCGGACAGCCAAAGACCGAAGCAGGCTGGGTGTTCGGATGCCCCGCATTATTATCAAGATCGACCGCGGCGGAACGGCTCACTGTGCCGTGTGCCAGCACTCGATGGAACTGGCCTCTGGCTTGCAGCTCGCACTTGCCGACAACCTGAGCCCCGTGTGTGCGGGGTGCGGACGACAACACGCCGCCCCATTGCTGGGTCTGCTGAAGCTGGCCGAGTCCACTCAGCGCATCGTTTGGAAAGAGCGTCCCGTGATGGACTTGCGCCTCGAAGAATGGCTGGCACTGGAAGCCGCCGCCTGGAATTACGCGAAGGGACTTGAGGATCGCCCCCACTCCTGAGCCGCCCGGCGAGAGACTTCCCAGCCCTTGGACTTGCCAGCAGGCTCCCAAGGTTTAAACCGAGGGCTGGGGACTCTGCCGGGTTTGGTTGGCTCGCAGACGGCAACCAACCGCGCGAAGGCAGCGATCGGATGTAAGTTTGCAGAAACCGATAAGGCATCTTGGATACATGCTTGCAACCGCGAAGAGCAACGATTAAGCTCGACTGATTCATTCCCGCCCACGGCTTCGCGGTGCTGGCGTCACCCTTGGGGATTAACTCGATGTTTCTCGTCCGTGGGGCGCTGAAAAACCCCTACGCCGTCAGCGTGGCCGCCTTGCTCTTCCTGGTGGCGGGCGGCGTTTCGCTGATGCAGATTCCGGTGGACATCCTGCCGGTGTTCAAGAGTCCGGGCGTGCTGGTGCTGACCTATTATTCCGGCATGCCGGCCAACGTCATCGAACGCAATATCACCACCCGCATGGAACGCTGGTGCTGCCAGGCGACCGGGGTGACGCGCGTCGAATCGAAATCGATGGTCGGCGTCAGCATCGTGCGGATTTACTTCCGCGACGACATCGATCCCGCCGCCGCCCTGACCGAAGTCAACTCGCTGGCCCTGAGCACGCTGCCCACCTTGCCGCCGGGCACGCTGCCGCCCATCGTCCGGCCGTTCGATCCGACGGCGACGCTGCCGCTGAGCATCCTCAGCGTGAGCTGTCCCGGAGGGCAGCTGGGCGAGACGGAGCTTCAGGACCTGGCGCGCATCGATTTGCGCAACCAGCTGGGCGGCCTGCCCGGCGTCATCGCGCCGACGGCCTTTGGCGGCCGGGAACGCACCATCATGGTGTATGTCCGCCCGGAAGACATGGAGGCCCGGCAGCTGTCGCCGCTGGACGTGGTGCGGGCGCTGCGGAACTACAACGCCATGCTCACGGCCGGCACCGCCAAGTTCGGCGACGAGGAAGTGCAGCTCGATTCCAATGCCATGGTGCGCGACGTCCACGACTTGAACGAATTGCCCATTCGCGCGCAAGGGGACCGACAGGTATTCCTCAAGGACATCGGCGAAGCCCGCGACGCCAGCGCCATCCAAACCGCCCTGGTGCGGATCAATGGCAAGTCGCAAGTCTACGTGCCGATCTATCGGCAACAAGGCGCGAGCAGCTTGGCCGTGGTGGATAGCGTCAAAAAAGAACTGCCCTTGATGCAGGTCCGCTCACCCGAAGGGGTCGAGCTGGACGTGGTGATGGACCAGTCGGTTTATGTCCGGCAAGCCATCGATGCCCTCGTGCATGAATCCGTGCTCGGCGCGTTGCTGGCGGCGGGCATGATCCTGGTGTTTCTCGGCGATTTCCGCTCGACGGCGATCGCCACCCTGTCCATTCCGCTGGCGGTGCTGGCGGCCATCGCGGCGATGCTGGCCACGGGCAACACCATCAACGTCATGACGCTCGGCGGCCTGGCCC
>JAGVLI010001036.1 GCA_020054355.1 Planctomycetales bacterium
CGCGCTCGGCGCTGGGTCGGCCGTTCTTCGAGACGCGCACCACCAGCAGCACGCCATCCGCGCGAGGAGCGACCACGCTTGGATCGGAAACGGCCAGCAGCGGCGGCGTGTCGATCAGCACGAAATCGTATTCCTCGCGCAGGGCGTCGAGGAGTTCCTTGAAGCGCGGATGCGTCAGCAGTTCGGCCGGGTTTGAGGGGTGCGGACCGCAGGGCATCAAGGACAGCCCTGGCACCGGCGTGGCATGGACGGCGTCTTTCCATTCCGTTTCGCCGGCGATGACCGACGCCAGGCCGACCTTGGGCTGCAATCCAAAAACTTTGTGCTGGCGCGGCTTGCGCAGGTCGGCATCGATCATCAAGATCCGCTTGCCTGACTGGGCGATGCAGATCGCCAGGTTGGCCGCCACCGTGCTCTTGCCGTCGGAGGCGTTGGGACTCGTCACCTGGATGACCTTGTGAACCTCTCCCCGCGTGCTGAAGTAGAGCGCGGTGCGCACGCCGCGAAATGCCTCGGCCTGGGTGGACTTGGAACGGAAGTAGGTGCAGAGCAATGGATCTAGCAGCACGCCGTCGTCGCCGACGGGAGTGGCGGCAGCCTCATCACCATGCAGCACGGGGACGTGCCCGACCACCGGCAGCCCCAGCCGGGTGCGGATTTCCTCCGGGGTGCGGAAGCTCTTGTCGGTCACTTCCGCCAGGTAGCCCAGACCGAAGCCGCCGCACAACCCCAGGATGGTGCCGAACAGGATGATCTGGATCGCCCCGGTGCCCGTGCGCCCGCCAGGTAATGGCGGGGCGATGACCTGGGCGTCGAAGCCGCCCAGCTCGCGAATCAACTTGATCTCTTCCAGCCGGCGAATGATCGGCTCGAACAGCGCCTGGAGCCGGCCGATGTCCTCGCGGAAGGCACGGTCGGTCGTCTTGTATTTCTGCACATCGCGGACGTTGATCTGCTCCTTGTCGGACAGCTGGTCGAGCGCTGCCAACGAAGTGTCGAGGTCCGCGACTTCTTGTTGCAAGCCGTTGACGTGCCATTCGACCGGATCGATGGCCAGCGGGTTGCCGGCTTTCGAGTTGTCCGCGCCGCGGGCGAAGAAGTCGCGGGTCAGGGCCATCCGCTGCCGTACCGAGCGGACTTCGGGGTGATCCTGTCCAAAGTCCGCCAGCAGCACCTGTTCCTTGAGCATCAGCTCGAACATCTGCTCGTGCAGCTTGGCTTCGTGCGTGCCCGAGGTGCTGCCCCGCACCGCGGAGGCGGTGATCTGGGCGAGCAGCGCTGCCCGGCCGCGTCCCTCCTTCAGGGCTTGCTGGATCATGTCCAGCCGGCCCTGAAGTTCCGCCTTCTGCAGCTTCAGCGTCAGCCGCTTGGCTTGAATGTGCCCCAGCCATTCTTCCTGGAGGCTGCTGCCTTCGGTACCGGCCTTGCCGCCGTAGACGAGTGGACTGTTCTCCTGGAAGGCGGCATAGGCTTTCTTCTTCTCGCTCAGCTCTTTTTGCAAGGACTCCATCGCCTGGATGATTTGCGCCAGCGTGCTGTCGCTGACGTTCTTGTACTTCTCGTCGAGGAAGTCCTTGTAGCTGGCGATCACGGCATCGAGGACGACCGGCGCATCCTCGGAAACGGAGCAGCTGAACGCAAGGTTCAGCACGTTGCTGGGCGCCGTCAAGTCCTTGCCGTCGCGCAGGACCACCAGCGAACCGCGAATCGCGCCGCTCGGATCGCCCTGTCCTTGAAACGCCCGCAGCCGGCGCAGATTGTGCTTTTGCACCGCCCGCTGGACGATGATCGGACTTTTGATGAGCACCTGATGGGTGGCCAGGTAATCCTCGTAGAAATAAGCGCGCGGGTCGGCGTCGCCGGTGGGCAGCGGATTGCCCTGCTTCTTGATGACAATCAACTGAGCATTCGATTGATAGACCGGCGTCCGCTGGGCGTAGTACAACGCGCCCAGCACCATGCCGACCACGCCGCCCAGGGCGAGCAGGGACTTGTGGCGCAGCGCGACTTGCAGCGGATTGAAGGTTGAACCAGCTTCCGTCGGCTCCAGGCCAGACGGGTCGCCAGCGTCGGATGAAGAGTGAGTGGACATGAGTGGTCTTTTTCCGTTCCGAGCTATGGAGAAGCAGCCGGCGTGCGCATGCCGGATTTAGTGTCGGAGGTTACGCCGCTTCGCATTCAACCGCTCACCGGCTCGGCCAGCAGGCCGTTCAGCACCGGAGAGGGCGGTGGGGGCGACAGGGGGCGGGTGTTGGCGAGCGCGGGCGATGGCTTCGTCGTGTCCGGGATCAAGATGGCGACGACCTGCTCGATTTCCTCCACCCAGCTGCCGATCCCTTCGATCGTGGCCCGCGCGGTCTCGCTGCCGCGATCGCCGAGGACTTCAAACCGTCCGACATGCTGGCCGCGCACCACCAGGGGGAATTCCGCCCGCCAGGGGGCGGTCGGCTCGGCATCGCGGTCGTAGCGGTCCCAGCGGGCGTGATAGCCTTCCTGGCTGGCGGGCGCGTTGACGTCGAGGCAGATGCCGCGCAGTTCCAATTCTCCGGCGCGGACGATCAGGTGCGACCAGAGGAGTTCCCAGTTGGCCGAACCCTGCATATGGACGGTGAGCTGATGGGTCCGGCCGTCGGTGTGGCCCGAGGCGCGCGCCGCCCAGACTTGCAGCAGCCGTTCCTTCAGGAGCAGGAACTCCGCGTAACCGAAGAGCCGGCCGGTAATCAAGATGCCGACCACGGACGAAGCCGCCACCAGGGCCAGCAGCTCGTGTTGCAGCACCAGGCTGCTCAGGGTGCCGACCACGGTGATGAGGCAGAGGATCGACAGCAGCAGCAGCACCCGGCGCGTCGAATACCCGCCGCGCAGCAGGCAGTGATGAATGTGCCCCCGGTCGGTCGTGTAGATGCTCCGCCCGGTCAAGCGCCGCCGCAGGATGGCGGCGGTGGTGTCGAAGATCGGGATCGTCAGCAGGGCCAGGGGCGCGGCCAGCGCCACGGTCGCCGGTCCTTTCAGGGAACTCTGGATGGCCACGACGCCGACGACCAGGCCGACGAGCATGCTGCCGCAGTCGCCCAGGAAGATGGAGGCCGGCGGGAAGTTGTACCACAGGAAGCCGAGCAGCGCGCCCGCCAGGGCACAGGCCACCGCGGCGGCGGCCCACTGGTTGGCGAAGACCGCCAGCACCGCCATCGCCAGGCAGATGATGACGGCGACCGAGCCGAGCAACCCGTCCATACCGTCAATCAAGTTCAGCGAGTTGATCGCGCCCAGCAGCCACAGCGCGGTGCAGGGCAGCGACAGCAGCCCCAGGTCCAGCTGCAAGCCGAAGAAGGCGACCCGTTCGACGATGACCCCGGAACTCATGACGATCCCGACGGCAACCAGCTGGCCCAGCAGCTTATGCCGGCCGCGCAGCGTGCGGAAGTCGTCCACCAGGCCGACGGCGCAGATGACCAGCGAGGCCAGCAGCAGCCCCAGCAACCCCGTGCTGTGCCGTTCGAGGTGCTCCCGGAACGGGGCACTCCACGCCAGCAGAAGTCCGATGGCGCCGAGTGTCGCGGCCAGCA
>JAGVLI010000096.1 GCA_020054355.1 Planctomycetales bacterium
CCGCACATCGCCAGCGCCACGGTCGGCACCCGCAACGCGATGGCCGACATCTGCGCCAACAACCTGATCGCGGGAGTGACCGGGCAAAAGTTGCCGGCGTGGGTGAATCCCGAAGTGGAACCGAAACGCCGCGCTTGATCGGGAGGTACCGTGAAACCATTCAACGATAGCCTGGAGCTTCCGGAATCCGGCCTAGGAATTCAGGATGGCTTCTTTTGCCGCTGGTCCAAGCAGGGGACGACCATTGCCGAGCATCCCTTGAAGGACCTGGTTGGCATCCAGGTCGTCAGGGAGTTGGTCCTGATGCCGCTGATCGGAGGTGCTGGATTCGCCGCACTCGCCGCCGTGGCCGTGATGTTCATCGACAGCCAGTTCTGGGGCTGGTCGGCGGCAGTCGTCTTCACGTTCTTCGCACTGACCATGTGGCTGACCGTGTGGCGGCGATTTCTGGAATTGCGCTTTGCGGACGGCAAAGTCCGTTATGAGCTGTGCGATCCGCCGGGCGATTGCGATGGCTTTCTCATGAGCCTGGCCCCAAGAATCCAGGAAGCGAAGGAGCAACCGGCGCCTGCACGTAAAGGCAGACGCTGAAACCTGACGAGCTATCCTCGTTCCGAGGCTCCGGCCTGGGAACGCGCTGCCTGCGAGGCTCTGCCTCGCAGGCCAGCACACTGCCGGCATCCTCACTCCAGTCATTGCGGGGGTGGCACGTCGCGGGCGCTTCAGCGAGGCGGAGTCTCGCGGCAGTGCGGTCCCAGGCAGAAGCCCTGGGACCGAGGCTCTCGCTGGCGGTTTAGCACGGCCCAATCAACGCGCACGGCCCACGGTGAAAACCGCGGGCCGTGTTCGTTGATTGAATTCGCTCAGTTATCCGCTTTCGGCTTTTTCCGATTGATGAACGGCGGCGGCACCAGCTTGGCATACGACGCAGCAATGGCGGCGGCTTCCTTGTCGGTCAGCGGCTTGTCCTTGGTGAAGTCGTGCTGTTCGATGATCTTGTAGTTGTTGTACAGCAGCACGCGGATGCCCGGTTCGCCCCATTTCAGGCCCTTGCTGCCGTCGCCCTTGGGATCGCCGAAATACGCCTTGGACTCGGTCTTGCCGTCCCAGCCGAAGACGAACTGCTTCAGACCGGCTTCCTTGGTCAGCGTCTGCAGCTTGGTCCGCACGGCTTCCTGGTCGTCCTCGGAGTCGCCCACGCCCTTCTCGCCGACGAACACCGCGAAGGTGCCGAGGTAGGCGTCGGGGTGCTTGTCGTTGATCGCGTCCAGCGCCTTGATGAGCTTGCCCAGCGGCTGGTCGGGTTCCAGTTGCTTCAGGCCGTCGTCGTCCTTGTCGATGCGCAGCCGGGCGAGAATGGCCGCGACCGGCCGCGTGGCATAGCGACAGATCAAGCAGTGATAGCGTCCCTGGCTGGCGCCGTTGTAGTTCAGCACATGAAAGGGACCGGGCACGATGGCCCCGATCCTCGGATACTCGGGAGCAGGCTCGTCCTGGTCGGCCGTGGAGCCGGCGGAGGTGAGCACCAGTCCGGTCAGCAGCGCCGCGAAGCCGAGCAGATGGCCGCGCATCGGGTTAATCTCCGGCAATGATGGGAAAGATGGGCCGAGCCTTCGGTCTAGATAAAGCATGACGCCAATTCGAGCGCCCGTCAATCTTCCTTGAGAAATTCGCGGCCGCGCCCATCGATGGCGGCGGGACGCACCGGGATATTCCGCAGGTTGAGAACCGCGAGCCAGGCGCTGCCGCGCGGACTGAAACAGGCATGAATAGCTGACAGCTATTTGCTGATAGCTGACAGCTATTGATTCACAACGATTCACCTCCTCGACGTGTCGCCTGCAGCGAAAACGCGGCGCTTTACAGACTCGTTACAACCGAAACGACCGGCCCAATTGTAGAATCCAGCGAGTCGCACTTCAGCGTTCCTGTCTTGGAGGACCTGTCATGAAACTGCATTGCTGGCTGGCAGCACTTTCCACTCTGGCGTTGGCCGTCTCCACCGCGACCGCGCAACCCGCCGCGCCGCCGGAAGAGCTGACCTTCTCCGGTCCCTACACCCATCAGAACCTGACGATCTTCCTGGTCCACGGCAAGGACCAACTCGCGGGCCGAAAGTTCCTGACGTTGCAGGAAGCCCTCGAGCAAAAGAAGATCGTCGTCCACGAAACCAAGAACGTCGGCGAATTGGCGGTCGAGAACGTCTCGGAGGACGTCGAGGTCTTCATTCAATCCGGCGACATCGTCAAGGGCGGGCAGCAGGACCGCGTCCTCGGCTACGACCTGATCGTCTCGGCCAAATCGGGCAAGGTGCCGTTGCCGTCGTTTTGCGTCGAGCAAGGCCGCTGGAGCAATCGCGGCCAGGAAGACGGCGGCAAGTTCGGTTCCTCCGACAACAACGCCTACGGCAAGGCCCTGAAGCTGGCGGTGAACGGCGTGCGCAACCAGAGCGAGGTCTGGTCGAAGGTCAAGGAAGCCCAGATGAAGCTGGCCAAGCAGGTCGGCCAGTCCGTGGAGAACAAGGCGTCCCCGACCAGCCTGCAATTGACCCTGGAAGACAAGAAGGTCATCGAAAACCTGGAACAGTACCACAAGGCGCTGGCCAAGATCGCCGACGGCAAGAAGGACGTGATCGGCTGCGTGGTGGCGATCAATGGCAAGGTGGATGGCGCGGATGTGTTCGCCTCGCCGCTGCTCTTCGAGAAGGCCTACGGCAAGATGCTCAAGGGCTGCGCCGCCGACGCCCTGGGCGAATTCGACAAGGACAAGAAGCACCCCGCCGTCACCGTCGAGGCAGTCAAGGCGTTCCTGAAGGAAGCCAACAGCGCCAAGAAGGAAACCAACAAGGACGTGTCGAAGCGCGTCCAGGTCAGCTCCAAGGAAGGCGAGAAGAACCTGCTGATCGAAACCAAGGACCGCGACAACGGCGGGCTGATCATTCACCGCAACTACATCGCGAAGTAGCCGCACATAGTACCCCGCCGCTCCGCGGCGGATCGAGCGGCGCAGCCGCGAGTGTCCCGCCGGAGTCTGACTCTACGGGGAACGACAGATAATCGGGATCGCTGGTTAGGTCGAACCCCACGCAGCAGACTCAGATAAGCTGCGCACTATTTGCCAAGGAAGCAACCGCACGATTCCGGCCGGACACCGCGGCTGCGCCGCGGAGCGGCGGGGTACAATAAAACGGCCCCCGGCGAGCATCGCCGGGGGCCCGTTTTCGATTTTTTCGCGGCGGTTACTTGCCCTGGGGCTGCTTGCCCTTCGGGGCACCTGTCTTGCAGCTTTCGCTGCAGCCGCAGCAGACCGGGGTGTTGTTGATGAGGAAGCAGCAGGTGCAGCCGCAGTCCTGCATGCAGGAGATGCTCTCGCAGCAGCTTTGCACCATCTGGCAGCACTGCTGGTCGCCCGTGGTGCAGGTGAAGCAGAAGCCGGTTTCGGTCGGTTCGCACTTGCACAGGCCCTGGGTGAAGTTGAAGGTCGCGACCGTCATGCCGTTCTGCATCACGCAGCAGCTGCACAGGCCGCCGGCCAGCATCTGGCAGAGGTTCTGCACCATGCTGCACGCCAGCTTGTCGTCGCAGACGCAGTAGCACTTGAAGCCGTTCTGGACCTTTTCCCACTTGAAGGTGCAGCGCGGCACCATCAGCCAGTTCGTGCCCACGGGGGCGGTGGTCGGCGTGCTGTACTGCTGGGTGCCGAAGCCAGGGTAGCTCACTCCCTGCCCCACGGTCCCGGTCCGTTCCATCATGACTGCGCTTGACATACCTGAACTCCTTTCTGGCCCGGCAAGAGAACGCCGGTGCGTCAACAAGAAGGGTTGCCGGCAGCCCGTCCATCGGGCTTTCCCAGGCTTCGGGATTATAGTTAGTCGCCGCTGACGATTGCAATGGCTTTATCGCCCCCAGACCGCGACCGATCCCCGACTCCGCCAGATTTCCTCAATTTCCCTGCCGACTGGCTCGATAATCGCATTAAGCAAGAATCGAACCGGAACGGCCCAGCGCGACGGATCAGCGGCGCGCGCCCGGCCTGGCAGACGAGGAATCCGCTCATGCGCGGCCATAACAATCTCAGCGACGCCGAGATGCACCGACTCCCCCGGCCCACTGCGGCCGCCATCACTCCGACCGGCTTCGTCATGTGTTCGGTCGGCCAGCCCTCGCCCTGTCAGCAGATGCTCTACCAACTGGCCTTCGAGCAGGCCCAGGCCGTGGCCAGGCCGTCTCTGCCCGAACGGGATCTGGCTGCCGTGTGGAACTGAAAGAACCGTCTCGGTCCCAGGGCTATGCCTTGGACCGCACTGCTTTATCCTCGTTCCCAGGGCTATGCCTGGGAACGCACTGCTTTCGAGGCTCTGCCTCGAAAGCCAGCCCACCACCAGCACCCGTCCATTCTTCGGCGGCCGCGCTGTTTCGCTGGCCCCACAGCTCCCAAATGCAATAGAGTCCTTGCCTGCGGCGCTTGCTCGCCTTCGAGGCAGAGCCTCGAAAGCAGCGCGTTCCCAGGCCGAGCCTGGGAACGAGGATACGCGCTTCCGCGAGCAGCCCGGCCCAGCTTGTTTCCTTCGACTCTCAACCTTTCCTTGTCTTCCGGCGTAGAATCCTTAAATCGACTGGAAGATTCCGTCGATCCATCAGCCTCTCCCACGTCCGGACAACATCTCGGGAGGTCCGTCATGCACCCCTTCGTGGCACGGTCCGCGCCGTACTGGTTCCTGCTGTTGCTCCCCCTGGTCTGCTTCGGCCCTCCAGGTTTCCGGGAGGCCCAGGCGCAGCCTGCTAAACCGCAAGCGGGGAATGCCGTCGAGCAGGCGGCCGCCGCGCTGTACGAAGGGATCATCACCGAGACGCTGCCCAACGGCCTGCGCGTCTTCCTCAAGCCGGTGCCCGGCGCTACCGTCATCACCACCATGGTCGGCTACAAGGTCGGCGCCTGCGACGAGGACCTCGATCAGACCGGCCTGTCGCATTATCTCGAACACCTGATGTTCAAGGGCACCGACAAGCTCTTTCCGGGCGACATCGACCGGGCCACGCTGCGCAACGGCGGGGCCAACAACGCCTGGACCTCCGAGGACATGACGCTCTATCACTTCGATTTCGCCGCCGAGCAGTGGGAAGTGCCGTTGAAGATCGAAGCCGACCGGATGCGCAACATCCGCATTGACGAGAAGCACGAATTCCAGCAGGAGAAGGGCGCGGTCATCGCCGAGCTGGAGCGCAACGAGGACCGGCCCTGGGACCTGGAATTCAAGGCCATCCTGCCCTTGCTGTTCGGCAAGACCGGCCCCTACGGGCATCCGGTCATCGGCGAGCGCGAGCACGTCCGCGCCGCCACCGCCGAGATCATCAAGCGCCATTACGACCGCTGGTATCACCCCAACAACGCGGTGCTCGTGGTCTGCGGCGGCTTCGATCCCGTCAAGGTCATGGCGAAGATCAAGGAACTGTTCGGCCCGATCCAGAAGCAGGAAGTGCCCGCCCGCAAGCCCGCCCAGGCCGTGCAGCGCAAGGAGCCGGTCCGGCACGAGTTCAAATCGAAGTTCGAGGTGCCCCGGCTGGTCATCGGCTACAACAGCGTGCTCACGGGCGACCCGGATTACTACCCGCTGGTGGTCGCCCAGCAGGTGCTGAGCGGCGGCAAGACCAGCCGCTTCTACAAGAAGCTGATCGAGGGCGAGGAGATCGCCACCGCCGCCGAGGCCGGCAACAACTCCGGCCGCTTGCCCGGCTGGTTCGCGGTCTACGTCGAATTGCTACAGGGCAAGAACCGGGCGCAGGCCGAAAAGCTGGTGCTGGCCGAGGTCAAACGCTTGCAGGATGAACTTGTCAGCGAAGCGGAACTGAAGCGCGTCAAGCAAGGCTTGATTTCCAGCTCGGTCTTCGGTCGCGAAAGCGTCCACAACTTGGCGGAGAACATCGCGGTCGGCGTGACCATCAACGATCTCGATTACCTCAAGAGCTACCTGCCGAAGATTAACGCGGTCACCGCCCAGGACGTGCAGCGGGTGGCGAAGAAGTACTTCAACCCGGACCAGCGCGTCACGGTCTGGTCGGTGCCGGAGGAAAAGAAGGGCGAGAAGCAGGGAGCGGCTCCTCGGCGAGCGGCGGGCGTAAGCCCGCTGTTGTCCAGCGATGACGCCCGGCGTTCAACAGCGGGCTTACGCCCGC
>JAGVLI010000275.1 GCA_020054355.1 Planctomycetales bacterium
CGCGCTGCTGGTCAGCACGCCGGCCATCATGTGCGCTTGCTTGCCGGCCAGCTGGGGCAAAGGCACCGCTTCCAGACCGGAGATTTGCTTGATGGTCGCATCCCAGACGATGCCGGCATCCACCGCGCCGAGCTTCACGTCGCTGGCCACGTCGTTGACCGTCGGCTTGAAGACCAGGGTCTTTGCCTTCAGCGCCTCCCATTGTCCGGTGGCTTGCAGGGCGTCGCGGGTCAGCTTGCCCACGGCGGCGGCGTCCGGGTTGGCCTGGCAAACCTTGTGCTTGCCGGTCAGCAGATCGGCGAGCGAAGCGATCTTCTTCGGGTTGCCCTGGGCGACGGCCAGCACCGGCGTCATGGCGGCCAACGGCAGCGCCTCGGCCACCAGCTGCTTGTCCCGCGCCAGCTGGATGTAATAGTCGTCGGCCGGCACGTACAGGTCGCCCTGCTTGCTCAGTTCGATGTTCGCCAGCAAGGTCTGCGAGCCGCCATATTGCAACTCGATGGGGACGCCGTAGGTCTGCTCGTACTCGCGGGCGGCCGCTTCCACCGGGTCCTTGATGCCAGCCGCGCAGTAGACGAGCAACGGCTTCGAGGTCCGCGTCGCCGAACCGCTGTCGCTCATCAGGTAGAGGGCGACACCCAGCCCCGCCAGGGCGCAGGCCGACGCCAGGAACAGCAGCCAGGCGGAGTGCATCGATCCGCCGCGATGAATGATATGCCTCATGACGCCGATTCTCCGGATTCGTTATGGTAGGTCAGGCTTTCCAGCCTGACAGGCAGCGGCCGCGATAAGTTACCCGTCCCCGGCGCTGCGCGTCAGGCTGGAAAGCCCGACGTACAGCGCATCATGACGCGGACTCTCCGGATTTATTGCGGGAATTGAGAATGGCCACGCCGGCCAGGAGGGCCGTGAAGCCGACGAGCACGACCGCCAGCCAGAGATAGCGCGACACACTGCCCCGGCCGGCGACGGGTTCCTCGACCGCCGCGAGCGCGGGAGTCAGCGGGGCTGCCGGGCTGGCCGCCGGCACCGGTTTCGGTTGCGGCTGGGGGATCGGCACCGAGACGCCGGGCTTGACCGGCGGTTCCGCCACCACGCTCTTGTCTTCGAGGATCGCTTCCCAGTCGGTGGCGAACAGCATATCGACGCCGGGATTCAGCTGCTTGACGGTGCAGGAACACGGCCCGGTCAGGAAGCGGGCCACGTCGAGCATCACGTCGCCGCTGATTTCCTTGCCGACAAACATCTCCAGCGCCCGGCCGCGACCGAAGATCGGGTACATGACCGGCTCGTCCGCCGCCTTGCCCGCGTCGTGGGCGCTGAGCAGCATCGCCAGGAACAGCCGTTCGGCTTCGTCCTGTCGGGAGATGCGCACCAGCGAAAACTTGATCTCCAGGGGCACCGACGACAGCAGGTTGAAATCCTCCTTCTTGTCGCCCTTTTTCGCGGCCTTGGCTTCGTCGGGGTCGAGGTCTTCGGGCAGCTTGAGGGTTTTTTGCAGCGCCACGATTTCCTTCTGGATCAGGCTGGCCGTCGCTTCGTCTTTCTCCTTATGGCCCGATTCCACCAGCAGCCAGACGGCGGAATGTCCCGCCAGCAGGCGCTTGGCGATCTCGCGGCGCGCGGGGGAAGCGACCAACGCCTGAATGGTCTCCTTGCTCGGCTTGCCGGTCCACAATGGCTTTTCGACGCCCGCACCCTGCGGATAGCGCACGATCATCAAGGGCAATTCGACCTTGCCCTGGCTCTCCAGGATTTTCTTCGTCCGCTTGTCGAGGTCGCCGTTCACGTCCACCGTTTCCAGTTCGACGTTGGCCGGCTGCTTGCGGTCGGCGCTGGCCTCGCGCAGCTGCGTGGCCAGCTGCTCCAACTCCGGAGTCAGCGGTCCCTGATGGAAGATGATGACTTCGTAAGCATCGGGCCGCCAGCGTTCCAGGGCATAGCGGAACACCGGGACGTTGCAAGCGCTAGCCACGGCCAACGGCAGCAGCCAGGCAGCCAGGACCAGGCCGAATCGGGAAGATCGAGATTGCATGGGAGAGTTCCCTTCAAAGCAAGTCCGTGTTGGAGGCCCACTGCATTCGTTGGGTTGGCGACCGGCCGGATTGTAGGTCAGGCTTTCCAGCCTGACCGAAGCGCCCTGGACATACCCCCGCCAGGGGCGCTGCCGTCAGGCTGGAAAGCCTGACCTACAGGGTGGGAACCGACACCGTCATGATACACCGGCGTCACGGCCCAGACACGCAAGAACTTGCGGGAAAATCGTGTGGCCCTTGCAAAACCGCAAGCGGTTATGAGGGCACCGATTTGCCGTTTGCAAAGGGATGGGCGGCTGCGGACAATGGACGGTGTTTCAGTGCGGCAGGGTCCGCTGTGCGGACCGTAATGCAAGGACAACAGACCGTCCGTGCGTGGGTTAGGATTCCGATCCTGACAATCCACATGGTTTGTCAGGATCGGAATCCTAACCCACGCACGGCAAGGTCCTTGTTGATGCAGTAAGCCGTTACGATTCCGGTGATTCAATGGTCCGCACAGCGGACCCTACGTGTTCAGTCGTCCTGAATATCCCCACCGTGGAGAACCCGTCCATGTTCCGCCGAGCGATCTCGCCCCTGCTGGGCCTGGTTGTCGGCCTGGGCCTGGTGCAAGCCAGTCCCGGCCAAACCGGCAAGGGTGCGCAGCCCAAGGTGAAAGTCAGCGCG
Source organism: Planctomycetales bacterium (assembly GCA_020054355.1). Taxonomy (GTDB): domain Bacteria; phylum Planctomycetota; class Planctomycetia; order Gemmatales; family Gemmataceae; genus JAGVLI01. The sequence continues at coordinate 2,706 of JAGVLI010000275.1, forward strand.
CCGACGCGCCTCGACTGGACCTACGTCCTGTCCACGAAAAGCCTGGAGAAGCCGCCCGCGAACTGGCTGCCGGCGGACTACGACTCGACCAAGCAGGTCTACGATCTCTACGTGCCCACGGACTACGATGCCAAGAAGAGCTATCCGGTCGTCCTCTTCGTCTCCCCCGGCGACGGACCCGGCGGGGTCAAGGAATGGGAGCCGGTCTGCAAGCAGAAGGGCATCATCTTCGCCGCGCCGCACGGGGCCGGCAACAATTGCCCGACGCAGCGGCGGGTGCGCATCGTCCTGGACGTGCTCGACGACG
>JAGVLI010001034.1 GCA_020054355.1 Planctomycetales bacterium
AGCAACACCGCACCCGGCTGGTCTTCGATCCACCAGAGCGACAGACCGCCCGCCGACTGCACCCGGTCCCGGCCTTCGACGATCAAACGCTCGATGCCTTCGGTATAGCCGCCGACTTCGGCTAAGGTTGCTTCGCGGGCGGCTTCCGTCCGGGCCGCCGACAGGTCGCCGGTCAGGGTGATGCCCAGCTGCTGGTGGAAGCCGTTGCTGCGCCGACCCACGAGCAGCAGGGTGTTGCCCTGTTCGACCCAGCGCAGCAGGTTCCGCACCTCCGGCTTGCCGAAGTCGGCGTCGTCGCCGGAAGCGAACGGCGTCGGCTCCGGTTCGACCATGACCAGCAAGCGCGGTTCGTTGCCGGGCGGCAACTGGGGCATGGGGCGGGTCAAGGCGACCGGCTCCCAGCCGAGCTTCCGCACCAGGCGGGCGGTTTCCGCCAGGCCGTCGCGCTCCTCGGAATAGACCGACCAGCGCGGCATGTCCTTGCCGGACTCGATGCGCAGCTGTAGCACATAGCCGGCCACGCCCGCGAACGCGGCGAACAGCAACAGCAGCAGGAGCCAGGGGGCGGAGCGGGTCATGAATGATGATTCGGGATTGCGATGGTGGAGTCCTCCGGTTCGGGAGCGAGCATGAGAATGAACCGGCTCGCTCACCCGCCGGGACCGCCGGTGACATGTACTCTGAAAAGCCTGGTTGTGGCCGCCGGTCAGCTCCGGCGCTTGGAACGTGGCGCGCGCGGCTTTGGTTCGGGCAGCAAATCCTCGAGCTTGACCCCCTTGCCGGCCTGCAAGCTCTTCCGGGCCCGGCCGATCCGCTCCAGGAACCGTGGATCATTCTCCAGCTTGTAATCGAACCAGTCGTCTTCCGAAGCAAACCCTACCAGGATGCCTGCGGGTTTCCCATGCCTGGTGATGACGATTTCCTCGTTCTCGGCCAAGCGGAGATACTTCGACAGGTCATCCTTGATTTCCGACAGAGCCACTTGTTTCATCGCTTTCACCATGTTTCGCAAGCCAGCTATCCGCCTCGGATTTCGCCACAATTGCCAGGATTTCCACAGTCTCTTCGCTCACATCGTAAAACACCCGAATGTCAGCTCCGACACGGAGGCGGTACTGCGGATGGGAAAGGCCGCGGAGCCGCTTGATCCGGCTCTTGCTCACTCTCGTCGGCTGATACCGCAAATGTTCCTCGACGGCGTCACGCACTGCGGCGCGAACGTTCGCCTGAAGGCTTGCCAGGTCAGCGACGGCTTCCGGGGCCAAAACAATCTCGTATCGCATTCTGGCTAAATTCTAGCCTGAATTTCTGCCGGGGGTTACTCCGAAATGGCAAGCCGACGACCCCTGAAATAGCCGACCCCTTCATAAACCAGCCAGATGACGACCGCGAGAATCGCGGCGGGCTTCCCTATCGTCCCGAATCGCCGCCAAACCTGGTCGATCGGCGCATTCATTCGACAGCTCATTTCATCCGACAGCCTGGTCCGAACGCTTCCGCGAAGCAGCGCTAACCGAAATGATTAATCAAGCCACCGGCCCATACACCGCCTTCCACTGCGCCGCCAATTCCTTGGCGGGCTTGTCGAGTTCGGCCAGTTCCTCGGCGGTCAGCGGCTTGTGGTCGCGCAGCCAGGCCAGGTTCTGCTTCAGTTCGTCGTCGTCGTGGATGCCAACCACCGCCACGCTCAGACCTGGCAGGGCGAGAGCATAGCGCAGTGCCGAGGGCAACAAGCACTCCGGCAGCCGCGCGCCCTTGGGCTGCTTCTCGCCGCCCGGCGCGCCGCCGAAGACTTTCATGGCTGCCAGGGCCACTCCCTTCTTCGCCGCGATCGGCCAGACCTTTTCCTCGAAGTCGTAGATGTGCCGGGCCACCGGGCTGACCGCGTTCATCATCACCTGGGGGTCCCACTCTTCCAGCGCCTTGAGGAACCGCGCCGGCCGATTGTGGCCGCTGACGCCGACGAAGCGGGTCAGGCCGTCCTTCTTCGCCTTGTCGAGCGCCTTGCAGACGCCGTCGGCCGCGTAGATCTTTTCCGGGAGCATCTTGTCGTCGCCGATGCTGTGGGCGTAGACCAAGTCGGCCTGTTCGATCTGCAATTCCGCGAGGTTCTTCTTGAGCAGCGCCAGGGCTTTCTCGCCGTCGGGTTCCCAGCACTTGGTGACGACGAAGACTTCCTTGCGGCGTTCCTTCAGCACCTGGCCGAGGTAGACCTGGGCCTTGCCGTAGCCGGCGAACTCCGGGGCGGTGTCGAGATAGGTGACGCCGGCATCGATGCAGCGGTAGTAAAAGGCCACTGCTTCCTTTTCCGGACGATACCCCGCCGGCGCGGTGCCCAGCCCCAGGATCGGCACCTTGACGCCGGTCTTGCCGAGGGCCCGTTGCGGCAAGACTTGCTTGTCGGCGGCGGGCAGTCGGCTGGCGGATGCGGCCAGGACGCCCGCCCCCGCTGCCTGGAGAAACTTCCGACGCGACACCGGAGATTCATCGTGCGGCTGGTTCATGGTCGCTGGCCTCCCGTCGGGTCTGGCAATGCAACACAGGGGCTACTTTACCGGCGCGGTGCCGGTTTCGCCACTGCTTCCGGATTCCGGCGACCGGCAGAAAAGATAGAAACACGCCGCGCCGATGCAACCCAGCCCGAACGCGAGATAGAGCAGCACTTGCGGGCCGGCGGCATGCCAGACGAAGGCTCCGACCAGCGGCGACCAGCAGACGGCCACGCTACGGATGCCCCAGTAGAGGCCGACGCCCTGGGCGCGAATCGGCTCCGGCAGCAGCGAGGTAATCAGCGCCTTCCGCGCCGGTTCGCCGATTTCCCGCATGCCATAGACGACGAAGGCCAGCAGCAGCCAGTTGCCGTCCGGCACCAGGGCCAGCGTCAATGGAAAGAGCGCGAAGAACACAAACGTCAGGCCGATGAACGGCTGCAAGCCGACGACGGCGGTCATCCGGCCGATGGGCAGATAGGTGGCCAGCGCCGTCAGGTTCTGCAGGGCAAAGAGCAGACCGATGTAAGGCGGCTCGACGCCGCGCACGAGCAGGTACAGCACCACGAACTCGCGCACCAACCAGTCGCACCAGCGGGTAAAGACCTCCGCCAGCAAGAGCGTGCGCAAGGTCGGATGAAACTGGCGGACCACCTGTACGGCGGATAGACCCGCCGGCGGCGGCTCGTGGTGTGGCATCCAGCGGAACTGCATGGCCAGCGACACCAGGGCCAGCAGCAGCGACAGCGCCACCAGCCAGCGCAGGCCAACCACCTGGCCGATTTCCTTGCTCTGGTAGTGCTCGACCGCAGCGCCGAGCACGAAGCCGGCGATCAGCGGACCGATGATCTTCGGCAGTCGTTTCTGGATCGATTGCAGGGCGAAGGCCATGCCCTGGCCGGATTGCAAGACCGTCGAACCCACGGTGGTGAACGTCACCGGCACCGACAGCGGTTCCCAGCCGACGATCAGCAGCGTGGCGATGATGGCCGCCGCCGGCGCTTCCCAGGACAGAAAAAGCAGGTAGCCCGCGATGCTCAAAGTGCCGAAGAGCAGCAGCGAACCCCGGTCGCCCAGCCGGGCCGTGACTTGCCCGCCGCCGACATAGCAGAACGCCTCGAACAGGTTGCGCAGGCAGGCATAGACGCCGACCGCGAGCAGCACGGCCAGGCCGAGGCTGCCTGCGGCCTCGGCTGTCGCCGTGTCGTGCTTGGCTTTCAGATACAACGGGAAGAACGGATTCCAGAGTTGTTCGCCGAGTCCGAAGAAGAGCACGGACAGCAGCACGACGCCGACGGTGCGGTTCAGGGCCAGCACCGTGGCCAGGGTTCGAGGCGGCTCCGCGTCGTGGGTCATATCAGTCCAGCATGCGGCGCGGCAGGGTGAGCGGCAAGTCGAGTCGCCGGCCGTCGCGGATCACATGCAGCGTGATGGTATCGCCGACCTTGTAGTCGAGCCGCAGGTGAATCAGGAACTGGCCGACGGTCATCTCCGGCAGCTTCCGGTCCACGCCGACGATTACGTCGTTCTGGCGCAGGCCCGCTTGCCGACCGGCGACCGAGAGAAAGTTGCCCTGATAGAACGCCAGCTGCTTCTCCGTCAGGCCCAGCGCTTTCTTCTCGGCGGCCGAGAGGTCCGAGCCGTGAATGCTCGGTTCGGGACCGAGCCGTTTCGTCGAACCGCGCCAGGAGATGTCGGTCTGCCGCCAGCCGGCGACGAGCGGCAGCCGG
>JAGVLI010000410.1 GCA_020054355.1 Planctomycetales bacterium
GCTGCGCGACCACGCCAAGCAAATCAAGGAACACACGCTGGCCCACCTGGACCGCTACCTGCGCGAGCTGGAAACCTCGGTGATGGCCCTGGGCGGGCACGTCCACTGGGCGCTGAACGCCGAGGACGCCCGCAAGATCATCGTCGAGATCGCGACGAAGGCGAAGTGCAAGAAAGCCGTCAAATCCAAGTCGATGACGACGGAAGAAATCCACCTCAACCCCGCCCTGGAAGCGGCCGGCCTCGAGGTCACCGAAACCGATTTCGGCGAATTCATCATCCAGCTGGCGGGCGAACGCCCCTCGCACCTGGTCGCGCCGGCCGTGCACCACACGCGGGAGAGCATCTGCCGGATTCTCTCCAAGCACGTCGGCCATGAACTCCCGGACGATCCCAAGACGCTGGCCCTGACCGGCCGCCGCCTGCTGCGCGAGAAATTCAGGCAAGCCGACCTGGCCATCAGCGGCGCGAACTTCGCCGTCGCCCAGACTGGCACCATTGCCCTCGTGACCAACGAAGGCAACGGCCGGCTGACCACCACCTGGCCGCGCGTCCACGTCGCCCTGATGGGCATGGAAAAAGTGATTCCGCGCCTCAACGATCTGCCCGTCTTCCTCAAGCTGCTCGCGCGGGCAGCAACCGGGCAGACGCTCTCGGTCTATACCACGATCATCACCGGGCCGCGCAAGCCGGGCGAGCTGGACGGGCCGGAGGAATTTCACCTCGTCCTGCTCGACAACGGCCGCTCGCGCATCCTGGGCACGCCGTACCGCGAGAGCTTGCAGTGCATCCGCTGCGGCGCGTGTCTGAACGCCTGCCCGGTGTACCGCCGCATCGGCGGCCATGCCTACGGCGGCGTCTATTCCGGGCCGATCGGCAGCGTGCTGACCCCGCTCTACGACAGCGTTTCGGAGAACAAGCATTTGCCGCATGCGTCGAGCTTGTGCGGCGCGTGTCAGAGCGCCTGCCCGATCCGCATTAACATTCCGCACATGCTCATCGGCCTGCGCGAATTGCAGCACCACGAGAAACGCAACTGGGGGGAAGACCTGGCCTACCGGCTCTGGAAGGAAGTGCTGAAACGGCCCTGGCTGTATCGCCTGGCGCTGCGCATCGCCCAGGTAGGCTCGCGGCCGCTGGCCAAGCACGGCTGGATGCGCTGGCTGCCGGGGCCGGGCGGCAACTGGACCTCGGTGCGCGATTTCCCCGCGCCGGCCAAGCGCTCGTTCCGGGAGCAGTGGGACGAGCTTCAAAACGATTCAACGGCTAGCGACGCTTCGGAGAAGCGTCGCTAACCGATCGATCGACTTACTTCGGATCGACCAGCCGGCCCATGAACAGCACGCTGCCGATCCGCTGATCGCGGATCAGGAAGAAGAAGGGGTGATCGGCCTTGAACTGCTGCGGGAGGCCGTTCTTGTGCATGACCACCGCGGTCGCGGCTGCGGCTTCGGTGCCCTCCTCGTTGACATCCACGAACGCCTTGTGGATCACCGCCCCGATGTACAGGTCGTTCTTCCTGCCGTTGATGCCCGAGAAGTCCGCCGACGGCGCGAAGGCCGCCGACATGCCCAGGCTCTTGAGTTCATCGTCGAGCCGGAAATCCGCCGTCACCTTGAAGCGCGGCAACGACACCTGAATCTTCTGAGGCTTCAATTTGCCCAGCCAGCCGTTCAGTTTTTCGGACGTGAGGGACTTCTCGAAATCGGCCAGGCCGTCCGGCTTGCGCGGCAGGAAGACGACCATCGACAGCTCCTTGCCCGCGTAGGGCAGTTCCAGGGCGTCGAAGTCCGCGTCGCGCAGCAGCGGAAACTCTTCATGCTGCGTCATCATCTGCACGTTCACCTTCTTGCCGTCGGCGGTGAGGAACGGCGCGTCGCGGGTCGCTTCCTTCTTGAACTTGCTGGCCCAGTCGCCCTTGAAATAAATGGCATTGGTCAGCACCAGGCGCGTGTCGGATTTCAGGATGCCCGGTTTGAGCAACTCCTTGATCTTGTCCTGCGTTTGCTTTTCCACCCAGGTATTGATGGTCTGGCGGGCCTCCTCGGTCTTGCCGGCGAAATCGACGCCCGTGGGCTTACCGCCGTAATTCAACTCATTGGTCTTCAGGAACTCGTCGCGGATGGGATAATCGATCTGGCACCAGAGGGCGTTGGCCACCGACAGCTGATAGCCCTTGCCGGCCTTCGTCTCTCCGATCAGCGCGCCGAACGCCGGGTGCAGCCGGTCCTGCTCCACCGGGAAGCGCAGCGTCTTCTCCATCTGGCTCAGCGTGTTCTCGCGAGCGCCGGCGGAAGTCATGGCCAGCGCGGTGGAGACGCTGTACGGCGACAGGAACAGGTTGCCTTGCTGCGTGCGCAGCCGGCCGTAGAGGTCGAGGGCGAACTCGGTGTTGCCCTTCACCACGGCGGCCTTGTCCGTCTTGACCAGCGCCGGATCGGCCGGCGGTTTCGGCCGGGCGGGGTCGGAGGCCTGGCCGGGCTGCCAGAGGAGGCCGAGACTGCCGCCGAGCAGCCCGACGATGACCAGCGCCACGGCGGCGACTTTCCATTTGCTCAGATTCATGGTTTGAATGACTCCTTCCGCGAGATTGACTACTTGACTGGAAACGTTGATGGCCGAATCCCCGGCGGCCAGGCGCAGCGTGTCGGCGAGCAAGACCGGAGGTAGTGCTGCAGTGGCGGCCCGCTCGGTCGCCAGCAGTGCCGACAGGCCCACGGCAAGGGAAACGCCGCGCCCGAGCAGCCGTTCGCGCAACAGTTCCTCGGCCCGGAC
>JAGVLI010000770.1 GCA_020054355.1 Planctomycetales bacterium
GAGCAGACAGCCGAACTGCTGCACCTGAGAAGCCAGCTGCGGGAGGCCGTCGAGGCCGAAGCCTACGAAGAGGCCGCCCGCTTGCGTGACCTGATCCGACGGAAGGAAAGCTGCGGATGAACCTGGAAAACCTGACCCGCAACAGCGGCGAATGGCTGCGCGGCACGGGGCCGGAGTCTGACATCGTCATCTCCAGCCGCATCCGTCTGGCGCGCAACCTGGCCGCCTTCCCCTTCAGCAACCGCGCCTCGGCCCATCAGAAAGCCGAGATCGAGGGCCTGCTGCGCGAACGCATCGCCAAGCTCGAACTCGAAGGGCCGCTGGAATACATCAACGTGCCCGGCCTGTCGCATCTCGACCGGCTCTTCCTGGTCGAACGGCACCTCATCAGCCGGGAGCTGGCCAGCGGCGAAGGACCGCGCGGCGTGGCGCTGCTGCCGTTGGAAACCGTCAGCCTGATGGTCAACGAGGAAGACCACCTGCGCTTGCAGGTCATGCGCAGCGGCTTCGCCCTCGACGAAGCCTGGCAGGACGTGGACCGCGTGGACGATGCGCTCGAGCAGAAGGTCAACTACGCCTTCAGCGACGAGTTCGGCTACCTGACCGCCTGCCCGACCAACGTCGGCACCGGGATGCGCGCCAGCGTCATGCTGCACCTGCCGGCGCTGGTGCTGGCCAAGCAGATCGAGAAGGTCTTCCGCGCCTTGCAGAAGCTGAACCTGGCCGTGCGCGGCCTGTACGGCGAGGGTAGCCGGGCTTCGGGCGACTTCTACCAGATTTCCAACCAGGTGACGCTGGGCAAGAGCGAGCCGGCCATCCTCAACGACATCCGCCAGGTGATCCCGCAGATCATCACCTACGAGCGCCAGGCGCGCGGCACGCTGCTCAAGGAAAGCAAGCAATCGTTACAGGACCGGGTGGCTCGCGCCTTTGGCACGCTGCGCTCGGCGACGATGATGACTTCCGAGGAAACCATGGACCTGCTGTCCAGCGTGCGGCTGGGCATCAACCTGGGGCTGCTCGAAGACATCTCGATGCCGACGGTCAACGAGCTGTTCATCCACACCCAGCCGGCCCACTTGCAGAAGCTGATGGGCGCCACCCTCGACGGCGAGGAACGCAACGCCGCCCGCGCCCGTTACCTTCGGAGCCGGCTGCGCGAGCCGAATCCGAACTGACGCCGCTTGCGGCTTTGCACGTAGGGTCCGCTGTGCGGACCACAAACAATGATGATTTCGGTCGCTCAATGGTCCGCACAGCGGACCCTACGAGCTGGCCAGCGGCTTCCGATGCCAGCGCCAGCCCGGCAGCAGGATATACAGCGCGAACAGCAGGCCGACGACGCCCGCCACCGCCAGCTTCAGGCCGCTGCCCAGAAACGTATCCGGAGCGCGGGCCACCCCCGCTTCGAGCACCGCCGCCACCGCCATCAGCGGAATGCATCCGGATACCAGGAACAATCCTCGCTTACCAGCACGAGCCAGTTCTTCCACCCGTGGCCAGGGCCGGGCGCGAATCATCGCCTCCGCCAGAATGAACCCGGCTCCGCCCGCGATCAGGCATGCCGGGATCTCCAGCACGCCATGCGGCAGAATGCTGGTGCAAAATGAAGTGAATTGACCGGCTGCCAGGAACAGTGCCGCCCCTTCTCCCATCATGATCCCCACAGACCACATCAGCCAGGCGGTGCCGACACCATAGGTGACGCCCAGGGCGAAAGCCAGCAGGCAGACGCGCGCATTGTTCTGGAACAGGAACGCGGAGAACATTTGCAGTTCGCCCGTCGATTGCAGCCGGGCCTGCTCTTCCTCGCCTTCCTCGGTGGGTTCGATCATCGGGAAGTCGCGGGGCCGCAGAAACTCACTGCCGACCGGATCGAAGTAGCATGCCAGAAAGCTGAAAACGGTCCCGGCGGCGCAGATAGCCGTCGCCAGCAGGATGGGACCGAAGCAGCGGCGCAGCACCGCGGGGTATTCGCCGAAGAAGTAGCGCAGCAAGCGCCGCCATTCGGTGCGTTCGCGGCCGTAGATCGCCAGGTAACTGCGGGCCACGAGGTCGTTGAGGTACTGCACGGTGGCGTCGCCGCGGACAAAGGTTTGTGCCTGATTCAAGTCCGAAGCGGTGCCGCGATGTAGCTGACCGAAGCGCACGGCCTGCTCGTCGTCCAGCGCTTCCAGACCGCTGCCCTCGACGCGCTGCAGGATGGTTTCCAGTTCGCGCCAGAGCGGTCTGCGCTTTTCCAGAAAGGTGGTCAAATCCATGATGCAGACCCCGAAGCCGTTGCAACACTCGTAGGGTCCGCTGTGCGGACCGTTCGATCGTCAACGGTCCGCACAGCGGCCCCTACGGCAGTTTCTTCGGCCACTGCTCACCGGCCGATCGAATAATACGTGAACCCCAGGTCGGCCATCTGCTTCGCCTCGAAGAGATTTCGGCCGTCGAAGATGACCGGGGCGCGGAGCAGGTTCTTAATCATGTCAAAGTTGGGATGACGGAACTGCTGCCATTCGGTGACGATGGCCAGGGCGTCCGCGCCTTCGAGGGTGCCATACGGCCCGTCGCAATAGATCAGTCGGTCGCCGTAAATCTGCCGGATGTTCTTCATCGCTTCGGGATCGTGGACGCGCAGCAGCGCCCCCTCGGCCAGCAGCAGGTCCATGATGGTGAGGGCGGGCGCTTCGCGGATGTCGTCGGTGCGCGGCTTGAAGGCCAGGCCCCAGACCGCCAGCGTCTTGCCCTTCAGGTCGGGACCGTAATGCCGTTTGATCTTGTCGAACAGCACGCGCTTCTGGGCGCTGTTGACTTCATCGACCGCGTTCAGCAACCGCAAGGGCGCATCCTGCTCGCGGCCCATCGCCAGCATGGCGCGGACGTCTTTGGGGAAGCAGTTGTGGCAGACCAGACCGGAGGCGACTACTACTGTCTCGGTCGAGGTCTCCAGACTGTAGACCGTGGTTTCCTCATATCGTGAGGACACCTGGATGATCGAAGTCAGAGCATAGGCGTCCTGGAGGACGGCTCTGGAATCGAGGGCTTCAGTCGTTTCCAGGATTGTCAGACTGGGAAGGAGCGGGATGCACTGACCTGCCTTCAATTCAATTGCCGACACTGCCTCGAATCCTGCATCGGTCCGCACAATGACCGGATGATCGCCAGTGACGCGCAGCGATATTCCAGCACTGGTCAATAGTTCAACCATCGGCCCATAGTAGCAGCGCTCCGTCAACGCCTCGACCTTGGCTGCACAGGGCTTACCCTTCTTCAAATCGAATGCCAGGACTGACAAGTTCGGCTCCCGAACGACTCCGGCAGTCGGTTCGTCTTCGAGAAGCCTCTGGGATGACAAGTGCGAAACAGCCTGGGGAAGCAAATAGGTCCAATCCTGCTTGCCCCCGAATTCCCTCTTCCATGCTCGCTTGAATACTGATTCGAGCGAGACCGGATGGAGGCTGTTCTGGTTTGCAATGAAGACTTGCTCGCTGCCCTCAAAACAACTCCCCCCGTAGCCCACGCCCGGAAACAGGAACTGAAAGCCGATGCGCTCGTCGTGGCCGATGCCCCGGCGCACGTCGTTGATGTCCGCGCCCAGCCGTTCGCAGAAGTTGGCGATCTCGTTGATGAAGCTGATCTTGGTCGCCAGCATGGCGTTAGCGGCGTACTTGGTCATCTCGGCGCTTTCGGGCGACATCATCAGGAACGGCCGTTCCGTCCGCAGGAATGGGCCGTACAGGTCGCGCAGCAGCTGGCCCGCTTCCGGCCGGCGCACGCCCACCACCACGCGGTCCGGCTTCATAAAGTCATCGACCGCGGCGCCTTCTTTCAGGAATTCCGGATTGCTGGCCACATCCACCGGCTGCCGGCAGCGCGCCGTCAGCCGTTCGGCGAACTTGCGGTTCGTGCCGACCGGCACCGTGCTCTTGATGACCACGACCTTGGGGCCGGTGACGACGGCGGCCAGCGCATCCGCCACCGC
>JAGVLI010000162.1 GCA_020054355.1 Planctomycetales bacterium
AGGTTGACGCCACCGACGAAGCCGAGGCCGACCCCGACGCCGGTGGCCTGCGGGATCAGATTGACCTTCAGCGCCGGCCCGAGGATCTGGTCGGAGCCGATCGTGTCGCCATACCAATAGTGCTGAAACTGCACGCCGAACTCGAACCGGGGCAGGGACGACAGGTCCGCATCGGTGTAATCGGGCATGGGTGGCTGGGGAAGCGTGGACCACGCCCCAAACTCCAGTGCATCGAGATAGACCAGTTTCCGGACCCGATCCGGATGGTCCGCGCCGAGTTTGCTCAGTTCGTCGCCGGCGAAGGAGTGCCCGACGAACATCGCCGCAGGGACCTTCAGATGGTCGAGGACCGCGACATCGTCGCGCGCGCGGGTGGCGACGTCGTAGCCTTGCGCGGGCTGGCTCGATTTCCCAAAACCGCGCCGGGTAATGCCGACGACCCGAAAGCGATCGGTGAACTGGTGGGCGAACTCATCGTACACGTGCGCGTTGTCTCCCAAACCGGCGAGGAACACCAGGGTCTCGCCGGTGCCGCCCCAGTCCAGCACTTCCAGTTGCACGCCCGGCTCGACCGTGACGAACATCGCCTGGTGTCCGGACGCATCGAAACGGCTGGCATGATCCTGCGCGCTATCACCGGGCGGCGGATTGGCTGGCGCAGGCCAGCAATGCCGGCCGAGTGCTGCCCCGGCGACGACGCCGATCAAAATGCCCGCGGCCACGAGGAGCCAAGGCTTGCTGTTACCCATGAGAGCATTCACCATGATGGAGAAGGTGGGCGCGGCGGAGTTCGTCGCACACGGTCGCGGTCAGGTTCGCGCGGGACCTGTCCGGTGAATCGAATGGCCCCGCTGAAGCGGATCGTGTTCCAAGCGATTTCGCAAAAAAACCTGAATTAGCTGACAGCTATCAGCTATGAGCTGTCAGCTAATTCACGACTTCGATTCTTTGGACAGACCCTGGAACGCAGGACTACTTGAAGGCATCCGGCAGAGGCACGTCGGCGGCCAGGAGTTTCACGACCTCCTTGAAGATGAGCGTGCTGTAGGCTGTGTCAGGCTTGGTCTTCGGCCCCAGCGTCGTGGTGATGACGATCGACAGCCGTTTGGACGGCAGGTGCGCGAAGATCGTGTTGTAGCCGTTGATTTGCGGGTTCTGCACCAGCCAGCCGTTCAGCACGATGATGCCCAGGCCGTAGTAGAGGTCCTTCCGCATGCCGCCCAGGGCGGCCGTGGTCGGCGCCAGCTGTTCCTTGCGCGATTTCTCCGACAGGAGCTTATCCGTGCCGAGCGCGCGGGCCAGCGCGCCCAGGTCATGCAAAGTCGAGGTCATCTGCGCGGGATAGGCCCAGGAAGGGTTCCAGTAGGTGCAATCTTCATAGACGCCGCGATCGGTGGAAAAGGCGTGCAAGACCGGCGAACGCACCGCTGCCGTGCTCGGGCTTTCGGTTTCCTTCAGGCCCAGGGGCTGGAAGATTTCCTGTTCGAGCAGCGCGCCGACCGGCTTACCGCCGACTTGCCGCAGGACTTCGCCCAGGATGACGAAGTTGGTGTGCGAGTAGTTCCAGCCGGTGCCCGGCTTGTAGGGCAACGGCGTCGCCAGGCCCAGGTCGATCAGTTCCTGGGGACGCCATTGGCGGAAGGGGTCCTTCAGGACCGCGGCGAGAAAGTCCTTCGACCGCACGTAATCGGGATAGGCCGAGGTGCAGTTGGCGAGCATCCGCAGCGTCACCGTCTCGGCCTGGGGCAGCTTGGGATACCAGCGGGCCAGCGGATCGTCGAGCTTCAGGCTGCCTTTTTCGGCGAGCCGGAGCAGCAGCATGCCGACGCAGGTGTAGGCGACGCCGCCGGCGCGTAAGTGCATGTCCTCGGCGGCCGGCACCCCGGTCATCGACTCGCCCAGGGCGATGGTCAGCACCTTTTCGTCCTGGCTCCAGACACCCGCCAGCAGGGCAGCCAGTTCGTGCTTCCGGTGGGCCTCCCGGAACAACTCGGTGAGGCGCGGGCCGTGGTCGGCGAACGCCAGCCCCGAGTGGGCGCAGGTCAAGGAAGCCACGGCAGCCCCCAGCCATTGTCGGCGGTCCAAGTTCCGTTCCATGATGTCTCCTCGACCGGGCAGCGCGGCGTCAATGAACGGTTGGGCGCTCGCCGGCCGTGTATTCTCTGCGCGGGCAGTCGCTCTCGTCAAGGAGCGCGCCTGCGATTCCCGGAATAGCCGGATCCACGCTGGTTTTTTTTGGAAACTTTGCCGGCCAGGGATGCTTCTAAGAGTCTGTCCGGGAAGTCCTTCGCCCCTTGCGGGAGAGGGGAGAAGCTTGAACGATTGCACTGGCAGGCTGCGCGGGAGTTGGCTCATGGAACGTTGGTACTTCATTCGCGGTGGAGTTCGGGTTGGCCCGGTGGCGCGGGAGCAACTCCTGCAACTGGTCAGCTCGGGCGAATTGCAGCCGACCCACAAGCTCCAGAAGGAAGGTTCGGGCCGATGGCTGCCGGCCAGCGATACCCCCGGCCTGTTCGGCGGCCAGCCCGCCCCGGCAGTCAATGCCGCCACACCGATGCCAGCACGGCCCCTGCCGGCGAACAG
>JAGVLI010000153.1 GCA_020054355.1 Planctomycetales bacterium
CATCGCGGCGGCAACGCCGGCCATCCTTCGCGAGCGGCTGCTTGCCCAGCAGCAAGCGCGCGTCGAGGAACTGCGCCACGCCAAGTACGAAAGCATTCTGGACAGCAATCCATCCATCACGCGGCTGACGGGCGAGGCTCGGTTCAAGGACGCGCGCATGTTGACCGTGACCGCAGACGGCGGCACGCGCGAAGTGAGTTTCGACCGCTGCCTGATCGCGACCGGCGCGAGTCCGGCGATCCCACCGATCCCCGGCTTGAAGGACACGCCGTACTGGACCTCGACCGAGGCGCTGGCGAGCGACACGATCCCTCAGCGGCTGGCGGTGATCGGCTCGTCGGTGGTCGCCGTCGAACTGGCGCAAGCCTTCGCCCGGCTAGGCAGCCGGGTGACGATCCTGGCGCGCAGCACCTTGTTCTTTCGCGAGGATCCGGCCATCGGCGCGGCCGTCACCGATGCCTTCCGCGCCGAAGGGATCGAGGTGCTGGAGCATACACAGGCGAGTGAAGTCGCTTACCGGGACGGCGAATTCGCGCTCACGATCGGGCAAGGCGAGCTGCGCGCCGACAGGCTGCTGATCGCCACCGGCCGCGGCCCGAATACGCAGGCGCTGAATCTGACAGCGGCGGGCGTGGCGGTCAACAAGCAAGGGGCCATCGTCATCGACTCAGGCATGCGCACCGGCGCGCCGGACATCTATGCCGCCGGCGATTGCACCGACCAGCCGCAGTTCGTCTATGTCGCGGCGGCGGCCGGCACCCGTTCCGCGATCAACATGACCGGCGGCGAAGCGGCTCTCGACCTGACCGCGATGCCGGCCGTGGTCTTCACCGACCCGCAGGTCGCCACGGTCGGGCTCACCGAAGCCGAGGCCCACCTCAAGGGAATCGAGACCGACAGCCGCACGCTCACGCTCGACAACGTGCCGCGCGCGCTCGCCAATTTCGATACCCGCGGCTTCATCAAACTGGTGATCGAGGAAGGCACGCGTCGGCTGATCGGCGTGCAGGCGGTCGCGCCGGAGGCGGGCGAACTGATCCAGGCGGCCGCGCTGGCGATCCGTGCCCGCATGACGGTGGAAGAACTGGCCGACCAGTTATTCCCCTACCTGACGATGGTCGAAGGGCTGAAGCTGGCGGCGCAAACCTTCAGGAAGGACGTGAAGGCGCTTTCCTGCTGCGCCGGCTAGAAATTGAGACGGAAGCCGGTGGTCAGGATGTAGTCGTTTCGCAGCGCGCTGCCGTTCAGTTGCTGCGAGACCGGTATCTGAATGCCCGCTTCGAGCACCCATTTGCGGGTCACATACTGCACGGTCGGCGTCAGGAACAGCGTCGTGCCGCCCGAGTTCGGATCGTCAGCCCCATCGACCCGATCCTTGGCGACATGGATCAGGTTGGCCTCCAGCCCGCCGTAGAGAAAGCTGGGGACGCCTTCGCCCAACGTGCCGGGCCACAGCCGGCGTTGGACCGACAGATCGAGGCGGCTGACCGCGCCGGCGCGGAAGCTGTTGGCCTCGCCGTTGCGCTGATGGGCGAGTTGAACGTCCCATCCCCAATCCAGGGATTGGAACGACGCTACCGCGCCGCCTTGCCAGTCCCAAGAGCCAGAGCCCGGCTGGAGCATCGGCGGCAGCCGTCCAAGGCGGTCGGAAGCGTGGTCATCCCCGGTCGGCGCCTTGACGCCGAGGAACGGCGCGATGCGGAAGGTATGCCCCGTCGCGTTGACCTCGTAGGCCGTGTAGCGGCCCATGAACATCGCATCGCCAAAGCCCGCCTGGCTGCGCGTCGCGTCCGCCCCGCCCACGTTCATCGACAGCCGCTTGTCGGCATAAGGCAGCACCGCGAACACGGCAAAGTCGCGGGTGACGCCGTAGCCCAGAACGGACATCAGACCGGAAACCTCCATGCGACGGTTCATCGGTGATGGATCGTCGGTGCTCTTCATGTAGACGAACTGCTCGCGCAGAATCCACTCGTCCTTGGAGATGGGCAGTGCCGTGTTGAAGGTCAGCGGCGCGGCATTGGCGGTCCCCGCCCAGGCGCACAGCACGGCCAGCGCCAGGATGTTTCGGGGCGGGACGTTCATTTGGCTTCTTCCTTGGAAACCGTCACCTCACCGGGCGTGAAGCCGGCATCATGGATGAGCTGTTTGTAACGGCCGAGATCGGCCTGCGCACCGGGCTTGAGCACGATGCGCACGTTCTGACCCTTCAGGCTTGCGCTCGCCTGCTCGACTTCGCTCGCCTTGCCGAGGTTCTTCTCCAACCCATAGGCGCAGAACGGGCAGGTCATGCCCTTGACAGCAATGTCCACCACCTGGCGCTCCGCGCCGAAGGCCAAGAGTGGCAGGCAAAGCGCCAAGGCGGCTGCCAGGTGTTTCAGAGAGGGTCTTTGCATGACGATGATCTCCTTCGAGGATGGGAGGCTCAGACCCCGAGCCAGATACGGATCGGCAGCGCCAGATAGGCGGCGAAGAAGCCGATGCCCCAGATGGCAGCCGAGATGCCATGAATCCGGCGGTTCCAGCGGTCTGCGCGTTTGCACAAGCGCCCCAGTGCGGGATCGCTCGGGCAGGCGCGACCCGGCCGGTAGAGCAGCCAGCCGGAGAGGAGCAGCATCAACCCGGAGCCGGCGAACGCCCAGGTCTTGTGCAGGGCCAGCGTGACCAGGAACGGCACGGCGCTGGTGACGGCCGCCACAGCGGCACCCAGGCCCAGCGTGACGAACAGGATCGGCAGGGCGCAGCAGATCAGCGTGCCGCTTGCAGCGAACAGCGTCAGCCAACTGACCGTGTTTTGCCGAAGCAGCGAGGGGTCGGTTTTCATGGCCTGCCCCTACCAGGTGAGCCAGGGGAAAAAGGCGAACCAGCCATTGAGCAGATACAGGCCGGTGAGCATCAGCAGGATGCTGCCGGTCAGCTCGAAAGCCCTTTGGTACCGTCCGAGCGGTTTCATATGCTCGATCCGCTCCAGCGCGGCCGCCGCCAGAGCCAGGGGAATCGCGCGGCCGATGGCGAAACTGGTCAACAGCGCCACGCCGAACAGCGGCGAGCCG
>JAGVLI010000260.1 GCA_020054355.1 Planctomycetales bacterium
CGTGCCCGCCCAGCCGCTGCCCGAAGGCTTCGCCAAGTTCGCCGAGCCGCTCAAGCCGGGCGACCGTCTGGTATCGCTCGACGCCTATCGCGGCTTCATCATGCTGGCGATGGCCTCCAGCGGCCTGGCCATTCCGGAAGTCGTCAAGGAAATGGCCAAGCGGAATCCCGACGGCGCCGTGCCCCCCGTCTGGCGGTTCCTGGCCTTCCACACCGATCACGTGCCCTGGATCGGCTGCTCCTTCTGGGACCTGATCCAGCCGTCGTTCATGTTCATGGTCGGCGTGGCCCTGCCTTACTCGTATTTCAGCCGAGTGTCCAAGGGCGACAAGACCTTGAAAATTTACGGTCATGCGCTGTGGCGCTGCGTGCTGCTGGTGTTCCTTGGCGTCTTCCTGTCGTCGAACTGGAGCAAGCAGACCAACTTTACGTTCGTCAACGTGCTGTCGCAGATTGGGCTAGGCTACTTCTTCCTCTACTTCCTGGTGGGCCGGGGCCGGCTGGTGCAGACCGCGGCCTTGCTGGTCATCCTGCTCGGCTACGGCTACTGGTTCTACAGCCATCCGCTGCCGCCGGAGGGCTTCGACTACAAAAGCGTGGGATTGCCAACGGATTGGCCGTTGCTCGAAGGCACGTTCGCCCACTGGAACAAGAACGTCAACGCGGCGGCCGACTTCGACGTCTGGTTCCTGAACCTGTTTCCGCGCGAGGCACCGTTCCGCTTCAACTCCGGCGGCTACCAGACGCTGAACTTCATTCCGTCGCTGGGCACGATGCTGCTGGGCCTGATGGCCGGCGAACTGCTGCGGAGCCAGGAGTACACCAACATCGAGAAGTTCCTGCGCCTGGCGTTCGTCGGCGTGGTCTTCGTGGTGGTGGGCATGGTGCTGGGCGAAATGGTGTGCCCGAACGTCAAGCGCATCTGGACGCCGACCTGGACCATTTACTCATCCGGCTTCACGTTCCTGATGCTGGCGGGCTTCTACCTGGTCATCGACCTGTGGGGCTTCAAGAAGTGGACCTGGCCGCTGCTGGTGGTGGGCATGAACTCGATTGCCATCTATTGCATGTCGCAGCTGATGCGCTCCTGGATCGGCCAAACCTGGAAAGTGCATTTCGGCACGCTCTACACGCGGACGGTGGATTACCTGCTGGAGAAGGAGTGGCTGAGTTCGACCTGGAAGGCCGATTTCGGCGACAAGCTGTTTGGCGGCTTGTACGGGCCGATCTGGCAGTCCGCCGCCGTGCTGCTGGTGATGTGGCTGATCTGCGTCTGGATGTATCGGCAGAAGATTTTTATTCGCATCTAACCGTTTAGCCGCAAGCCGAAGGCGAGCGCTGGCGAGAGCGCTCGCCTCCGGCTCGCGGCTAAACGTTGGGGGATCGTCAGATGTTTGATCTAACTGCCGTCCGCAGGCAGTTCCCCGCGCTGCAGCGCGACGTTGTTTATTTCGACGGTCCCGCCGGCAGTCAGACGCCGACGCGCGTGCTCGACGCCATCCGGCATTACATGGTTCACATGAACGCCAACCACGGCGGGCTGTTCGCGACAAGCCGGGAGAGCGATGCGCTCTTGCACGAAGCCCATGCGGCGGTCGCCGACTTGCTGGGCGCTGACGACCCGAACCTGGTCGCCTTCGGCCCGAATATGACGACGCTGACCTTCGCCCTGAGCCGGGCACTGGCCCGAACGTGGAAGCCCGGCGATGAAGTGCTCGTCACCCGACTGGACCACGACGCCAACATCACGCCCTGGGTGCTGGCGGCCCGCGATGCCGGCGCGGTCGTCAAGCATGTCGCCATCCGGCGGGAGGACGGCACCCTCGATCTCGACGATTTTCGCAAGCAGCTTTCGCCCCGGACCCGACTGGCTGCCGTCGGCTGCGCTTCCAACGCGCTGGGCACGCTCAACCCCGTGAAACAACTCGGCGAGTGGGTCCATGCTGCAGGCGGGCTGATATTCCTTGATGCGGTCCATCATGCGCCGCATGCCAGCGTCGACGTGGCTGCCTGGGATTGCGATTTCCTGGCCTGTTCGGCGTACAAGTTCTTCGGGCCGCATGTCGGCGTGCTGTACGGCAAGCGGACTTTGATGGAGAGCTTGCCGGCTTACAAGCTGCGGCCCGCGCCGGACGACCTGCCCGGCCGCTGGATGACCGGCACGCAGAGCCACGAGGGCATTGCCGGCACGCTCGCGGCCGTCGAATACCTGGCCGATCTGGGACGACAGCTGCAACCGCAAGCGTCTTCACGGCGCGCTGCGTTGCTGGCCGCCTACGAGGGCATTGTCGCTTACGAGCGGGAACTAGCGGGCCAATTGCTGCGCGGCCTGGCGGAACTGAAGAGCGCGCGCGTCCACGGCATCACCGAGTTGTCGCGGCTGAGCGAGCGGGTGCCGACCTTCGCGCTGACGCACGCCAAGTTCTCGCCGCGATCACTGGTGGAGCATTTGGACCGGAAGGGGATCTTCGCCTGGCACGGCAACTTCTACGCGCTGGCAGCCACGGAAGCGCTGGGCCTGGAGCCGGAAGGCATGGTGCGCATCGGCCTGCTGCACTACAACACCGCCGACGAGGTCCGGCGCCTGCTGGCCGTGCTGGCGGAGGTGGAATGAGCACCGCTCTTTAGCCCGAAGGCGTTACCGATTGTCACCGGACAATAAGTTTGGCCACGCAGCTGCGCTTGGGTCTTTTTGGCAGCCTAGTGTAAGATCAAGAGTGTTCTTGCCTGAAGTGCGGCGCGCGGCAGGTCCGGCGAGCCGAGCCGGAC
>JAGVLI010000126.1 GCA_020054355.1 Planctomycetales bacterium
CACTCGTCATGCAACTGCTGGCCAAGAAGCCCGAAGCCCGGCCGGCGTCGGCCAAGGCCGTCGTCGCGGCGATCCAGGCCATCGAGCGCGAGCAAGCCGCCCTGCAAGTCAAGGTCGCCACCCCCATCGAGCCAGTGACGAACCAATGGCAGCAGCTGTCGCAGGACGACGTCACCGCGCCGCTGGTCACCAAGCCGATCCGGCAAGGTCGTCGCCGCTGGCCGTTGGTGGCCGCCCTCCTGTTGGCCGCTTGCGGCTTCGCACTCCTCACACCAATCCTCATCAGAATCAAGAACAAAGACGGCAGCGAAACCGTGGTGCAGGCACCCACGGGCGCGACAGTCACGGTGGAGAAAGACGGCAAGGTGGTCGCCCAGGTACCGCCACCGCCGCCGGTCGGCGATGCCGCCTTCGAGCAGTGGGCCGAGGCGACCAAGAAGCTGCCAGCCGAGGAGCAGGTCAAGGCAGTGGCGGCCAGGCTCCAGGAACTGAATCCGGAGTTCGACGGCCAGCTGATCCACAACCTCAAGCAAGGGCAGGTGGTGCGGCTCAAGTTCCTCACCGATCAGGTGGTGGATGTCACGCCAGTCCGGGCCTTGCCTGGTTTGGAGGAGCTGAGCATGGCCGCCAGCCGCGGCGTTGCCGGACGGCTGCCTGGCCTGGAGGCGTTGCGCGGGTTGCCGTTGAAGGGACTGAACTTCGAGAACAATCCTCAGTGCGCCGACCTGGAGCCATTGCGCGGCATGCCGCTCGTGTCCTTGAACTGCGGCAATTGCCGAGTCCGCGACCTGGGACCGCTGCAAGGCATGCCGCTGCAAGTCTTGTCAATCGTCAATAATCCGCTCACTGATCTGTCGCCCGTGCGGGGGATGGCGTTGCAGGAACTGTGGATGTTCAGCACGCAAATTGCCGACCTGAAGCCGCTGGCGGGTATGCCACTCGCGCGGCTGCACATTGGCAATGCGCCGGTAACTGACCTGGCAGCCTTGCGCGGGATGCCAATCCAAGGTCTGGCCGGGCTCAAGCAGCCGGAGCGTCACGTTGAACCGCTCAAGTCCCTGTGGGCACTGAACAGACTGAGCGACCAACCGGCCAGCGATTTCTGGAAGCAGCACGACCCCAAGCACGCCGCCTTCCTGCAGTGGATCGAGGATACGAAGAAGCTGCCAGCGGAGGAGCAGGTCAAGGCGGTAGCGGCGAAGTTGAAGGAACGCAATCCGGGCTTCGACGGCACGGTGAAGAAACACGTGATCGCCGGCGGCTTCGTGGTCCGATTCGACTATGAGAGCGAGCACGTGACCGACATCGCGCCGGTGCGGGCCCTCGCTCAACTTGAATGGCTCGAATGCTTCGGCCCGTGGGGCAGCAAGCGCGGCCTGGCCGATTTGACGCCGCTCGCCGGCATGAAGCTCAAGAGGTTCACATGTCAGGGGACCATGGTCGCGGACTTGACGCCGCTGCGCGGCCTACCGTTGACGTATCTCAACGTGGCCAGCACGCCGGTAGCGGACTTGACGCCGCTGGCCGGTATACCACTCACGCATTTGTTTATTCACGCTTCCAAGGTGACCGATTTGTCGCCCGTGAGGGGGATGGCCCTCCGACACCTGTGGTTTGGACAAACTTCGATCAAGGACTTGTCGCCGGTGCAAGGCATGCCGCTCACCGTGCTGAAGTTCGAAGGCGCCCCGATCGCCGACTTGACGCCGCTGCGGAACGCGCCGCTGTTGCAGCATCTCACTTGCAACCAAGACCTCGTGATCCCATCTGCCGAGATGCTGCGCTCCATCAAGACGCTGGAAACGATCAACGACAAGCCGGCGGCGGATGTTCTCAAGAGCGCGGGGGCAGCCAGCAAGGGCGTCGATGACGCCTGGATCAAGCAGGTGCAGGCGCTGCCGGCCGATAAGCAGGTCGAGGCCGTCGCCGCCAAGCTCCAGGAACTGAACCCCGGTTTCGACGGCAAGGTGGAGTCCCGCCTGCAAGGGAAGGACGTGGATTACCTGCGCTTCTCCACCGACGCGATCAGCGACATCTCTCCGGTTCGCGCCCTGGCGAAGCTGCGCACGCTTTACATCGACGGCAGCGGGCCGGGGAAGGGGAGGCTGGCCGACCTGTCGCCCCTCGCCGGGTTGCCCATCATCTGGCTGTCGCTGCATCACAATCCCATCGGCGACCTGACGCCGCTGCAAGGATTTCCGCTGCAACAGCTGTCCGTGAAATTCGACCTCAAACGCGACGGCGACCTCCTGCGTTCGATCAAGTCCCTGAAGTCGATCAACGGCCGACCCGTCGCGGAGATTCTCAAGACCGTGGCCACGGCACCGAAGGGCGTCGATGATGCCTGGATCAAGTCGGTGCAGGCGCTGCCGGCGGAGAAGCAGGTGGAGGCCATCGTCGCCAAGCTCCAGGAGCTGAACCCCGGCTTCGATGGCGCCGTGACACACAGGATCGAGAACGGCGTGGTGACGCAGTTGAAATTCGAGGCCAATGACGTGACGAACATTTCACCGGTTCGAGCGCTGGCAGGTTTGTTGGAACTCATTTGTCGCGCGAGCGGACCGGGAAAAGGGAAGCTATCCGACCTCTCACCTTTGATTGGCATGAAGCTGAAAAGGCTCACTTGTGGGTGCGCCAAGGTCCAGGACCTGTCCCCGCTCAAGGGGCTGCCCCTCGTTCATTTCAGCTGCGACTGGACCAAGGAACTCACCGACTTGTCGCCGCTGCAAGAATTGCCGCTGATCTTTTTGAATTGCGGGAAAACGGGGGTTGCGAATCTGGCGCCGATCAAGAGCATGCCGCTGACTGAATTGGTATGCGACTTCAACCCCGTGCGCGATGCCGCGATTTTGAAATCCATCAAGACCCTGGCAAAGATTAACGGCAAGCCCGCCGCGGAGTTCTGGAAGGAAGTGGACGGCAAGCAGCCGTGATACAGTCCCTTGGTTGGCAGCCTGCGACGACGAGGCCCGCGGCCACCGATTGAAGTCAGGGGCGCTTCGGCTTTTCTCTGCTACAATGCGGGAATATCCCTGGGTGCCGGAGAAACCCCGCCATGGCAACGATTACCGCGATCTACGAAAACGGCGTGTTCCGCCCGACCGGACCGGTGGATTTGCCGGAGGGCACGTTGGTGCAGGTGCAAACGCCGGCGGAAGTGCTCGACGTCCGCGCGCTGGTGCCGCCCGGCACCGACGAGGCTTTGATTCGCGTCTACGAATGCCTGGCCCGAAGCTACGACACCGGCGACCCGGATGCCGCGGCCCGTCACGATGAGCATCAGCCATGACCGCGGTCTTTCTGGATACGGTGGGCTTGCTGGCGGTTTGGAACCACTCCGATCAGTGGCACGCCGCCGCGCTGGCGGTGTTCGGCGACTTGATGCGGCGGCAGGTCCCGCTGATGACGACGGCCTACGTCTTGCTCGAATGCGGCAACAACGCCGCCCGACGGCCCTACCGGGCTCAGGTGGTTGCCTTGCGGCAGCTGCTATCGGCCCAGGGCAGCCTGATCGAGCCGTCTGCCGCCGACATCAATCAGGCATGGGCCGACTACGCCGCTGGCTTGGCTGGGTCGGCCGGCATCGTCGATCACGTCTCCTTCGCCGTCATGCGCCGCCTGGGTCTGACCGAAGCATTTACCAACGACCGCCACTTTCAGGCCGCGGG
>JAGVLI010000841.1 GCA_020054355.1 Planctomycetales bacterium
GCACCCGGCTGATGGCCGCCCGCTTCCCCTACTACCTGCTCGCCGATAGTCCGGCCGGTCGGAAGAAGCAGCGAGAACTGGGCGAGCCTCCCGCGTCAGCGGGGGGAGGCGTGGACTCGCCGCCGGCGACTCCCCCCGCTGACGCGGGAGGCTCGCACCCTCCCGATATCCATCGCGGCTTCGTCTGCCGCACCGTGCCGCACGTCACGCTCAAGAGCATCGCCAACAACCCCGAAATCCAGGAGGGCATGACCCGCGAGCAGATCGACAAGGCGATTGCCAGGCATGCCGAAACCGAGACGCTCTACGACCAGCCCTACGAGGACAAGAACATCGTGCGGCTGACCGGGCCGTTCACGGTCGAAAGCCTGTCGCCGCATCGGGCGCTGCCGAGTTCTCCGGTCGCTGACGCTCCCGGCTCGCCAAGTGGTTCGCCGGGCAACTTCCTGGTCATGATTCTCGACAACCTTCGCAAGGCGGGCGTCAAGGGCACGGATAAGAAGCAGCGCATCGCCTTCGCCCGCCTCGACGTCTTCCCCGGCGAGTACGTCCACGCCGAGGGCGAGACTGAGGCGAGCGGGGTTGCGTCAGCGCCCCGTGCGGTCCGCGTCTGCGTCGGCCCGGAGTTCGGCACGCTGGCCGACGGCGACATCAAGAAGGCCGCCCTGGAAGCGATCAAGGGCAGCCGTTGCGACCTGCTGCTCGTCTGCGCCTTCGCCTTCGAGCCGAGCGTCCGCGAGCAGACCGCCGAGCTGACCAAGGAAATCAAGCTCGGCAAGCTGGCCATCTTGCCGGTGCGGATGAACCCCGACCTGGCGATGGGCGACGAACTGCTGAAGAAAACCGGGGCAGGCAACCTGTTCACCGTCTTCGGCGAACCCGACGTAACCGTTAGCCCGACGCGCCAGCGAGGGCAGTTCACCGTCACGATCCGCGGCGTGGACGTGTTCGACCCCCAGCACCGGCTCGGTGCGCACCGGCGGCACGGACGACATCGCCTGCTGGTTCATCGACACGGACTACGACGGGCAGAGCTTCTTCGTCCGCCATGCCTACTTCCTGTACGGCGGCAAGGACTCGCCGGAAGGCCCCTACGACAAGCTCAAGAAGGCCCTCCGTGCCGAGATCGACGAAGGCGAGTGGTCGAAGCTGTACAGCGCGACGAGCCAACCCTTCGATCGGCCGAAAAGCGGTAAGATCGCGGTGAAGGTCATCAACCATTACGGCGACGAGGTGCTGAAGGTGTTTCCCTGCCGTTAGCCCGGCGAACCCTTGACGCCCCCCGCGCGCCGCCTATACTGACCGTGCCTGGGGCCATGCCGTTCCCTCGACGAACTCCGTCGGGGATTCTTTTTACCCGACTTCGTGAAAAAAATCACGAAGTCTTCCCGGCGAGGTCAATCGCATGCAGAGCTTTGACCTGGCAACCTACTATCCGATCTTCATTTTCCTGGTCTTTGTGCTGCTCTTCGCCCTGGCGGCGATGGCGATGGCCCATCTGGTTGGACCTGCCCGCAAGACGCCGGTCAAGCAGATGCCCTACGAGTCGGGCATGGACCCGGTCGGCGACGCCCGCCAGCACTTCGACGTGAAGTTCTACCTGATCGCCATCCTCTTTCTCGTGTTCGACGTGGAACTCCTCTTCCTGTATCCGTGGGCGGCGATGGCCTACCGGGAAGGCAACGAAGCTCTCCTGCCCGCGGAGCTGCGCGGGCCGGTGTTCGTCGTCGTGCTGGTCTTCCTGGCCACGTTGGCCATCGGCTACGTCTACGCCTGGAGGAAGGGGGTGTTCCAGTGGCGGTAAGTGCGCTCCCGGAAGGCGTCGTCCTGTCGCAACTCGACCACCTGGCCAACTGGGTGCGGGCCAACAGCCTGTGGCCCATGCCCTTCGCCACCGCCTGCTGTGGCATCGAACTGATGGCCGCCGGCGCATCCCGGCACGATATCGCCCGCTTCGGCGCGGAAGTCATGCGCTTCAGCCCCCGGCAGTGCGACCTGATGATCGTCGCCGGCCGGGTGGTCATGAAGATGTTGCCGGTCTTGCAGCGCATCTGGCTGCAGATGCCCGAACCGAAATGGTGCATCTCGATGGGGGCCTGCGCTTCGTCCGGCGGGGTCTTCGACACCTATGCCGTGGTGCAAGGCGTCGATCGCTTCATCCCCGTGGATATTTACGTGCCCGGCTGTCCGCCCCGGCCGGAACAGCTGATCCAGTCGGTGATCGACTTGCAGGAAAAGATCAAGCGGACGGGCACGCTGCTGGGCAAGGAGTTCACCCGGCGCACGGCGCACGAGGGGCCGATGCATGTGCAGGCCCTGCAGACTGACTTGACCGTGGCGCCCGGCAGCTATACGACGGCGACCAGATTGCAGCAGAAATAACGCTTCCCCAGTCGGCCCCTGGGGGCCGGTAGGACTGCCTCCCGATGAGCCACGAAGCAACCTTGACCCGGCTCCGCGACCACCTGGGGGCCGATGCGCTGCGCACCGAGGAATTCAAGGGCAACGTCCGCGCGGTGGTGCCGCGCGGCAAGCTCTATAGCGCCCTGGAGTTCCTGAAGCAGCAAGGCGGCTTCGACCTGCTGATCGACGTGACGGCGGTCGATTACCTGCACTATCCGAAGGCGCAGGATCGCTTCGGCGTGATCCATGCCTTGCTGAATTCCAACACCGGCGAACGGCTCTACGTCAAGGTGTATCTGAACGAACCGGAGCTGTCGGTGCCCTCGGCGTTTCCCTTGTGGAAGGGCGCCGACTGGCTGGAGCGCGAAGTCTACGACATGTTCGGCATCCTCTTCGAGGGCCATCCGAACATGCGCCGCATCCTGATGCCGGAGGAGTTCACCGCGTTCCCGCTGCGCAAGGACTATCCGATGAAGGGACGCGGCGAACGGCACAACTTCCCAGTAATTACGCGGGCGGAGAGTTGAAACAATACGTTTAGCCGCGACCCGAAGGGGAGCGATTCATGCCCTTGGAAGCCGCCACCCTGGAACCCCGCGAGAGCACGGACCAGGCATACCTCTGGACGCTCAACTTCGGCCCCCAGCACCCGGCCACGCATACCACGCTGCGCCTGATCCTCACCCTGGATGGCGAGAACGTGGTCAAGGCGATACCGGAGATTGGCTTTTTGCACTCCGGCTTCGAGAAACTCGGCGAGGAACTCGACTACAACCAGTACATCACCATCACCGACCGGATGAACTACATCTCGCCGGTGATGAACGAGATCGGCTGGCACCACGTCGTCGAGAAAATGCTGGGCATCGAACTGACGCCGCGCTGCAAGTACCTCCGCACGATTCTCGCCGAGTTAGCCCGCATCCAGGACCACTTGCTCTGCGTCGGGGCGGCGGCCCTGGACCTCGGCGCGTTCACCGCGTTCCTCTACGGCTTCTATCAGCGCGAGAAGATTTACGACATCGTCGAGCGCGCTTCCGGGCAGCGCTTTCATCCGAGTTACACGCGCGTCGGCGGCCTGGCTCACGACGTGGACGACCAGTGGATCGCCCTGGTGCGCGACTTCGTCAAGAACTTCCCGAAGGCGCACGCCGACATCACCCGGCTGTTGAACCGCAACCGCATCTTCATCGACCGCACCAAGGACATCGGCATCCTCTCGAAAGAAATGGCCCTGAGCCTGAGCTGCACCGGCCCCATCGCCCGCGCTTCCGGCGTGGTCCGCGACCTGCGCAAGGACGAACCGTACCTCGCTTACCCGGACTTCGACTTCAAGGTAGTGTGTTCCCGGGACGGGGATTGCTACGCCCGCTACCTGGTGCGCATGGAGGAGATGTACGAAAGCCTGAAGATCGTCCAGCAAGCCATCGAGAACTTGCCCGGCGGCCCGGTGAACATCGACCTGGAAACCAAGCAGGTGACGCCCGACAAGCTGGCGACCTATCGGAGCATCGAAGGGCTGATCCAGCACTTCGAGATGTTCATGTGGAACCGCCGCTGGGAGACGCCGACCAACGAACTCTACAGCGCGATCGAAGCGCCCAACGGCGAACTGGGCTTCTACATCGTCGCCGACGGCAGCGGCGTGGCCTACCGCGCCCGCACCCGGCCGCCGTCGCTCATCCACTTCGCGGTGTTTCCGTACCTGATCGCCGGCCACACCCTGAGCGACGTGGTGGCGGTGCTGGGGAGTCTGAACATCATCGCGGCGGAACTGGACCGTTGAATTCGCCGCTTGCGGTTTAGCACGGTTTAGCACGGATCGACCATGAGCTACCTGAGCGAAGACCTCCGACAAAAAATCCTCGCCTACCTGCCGCGCTATCCGAGCAAGCAGGCCGTGACGCTGCCCGCGTTGCATCTCGTGCAGGACGAACTGCGCTGCGTGCCGCGCCGAGCCATCGAGGAAATCGCGGACATGCTGGACCTCAGCCCGGCGGAAGTCCACGACACGATGACCTTCTACGGCTTCTTTCGCGAAGAGGAAAAACCGCTGGGCCGCACGCGCCTCTGGGTCTGTCGCAGCCTGGCGTGCTCGCTGCGCGGCGGCGAGGAACTGCTGAGCGACGTCTGCCAGAAGCTGAACGTCAAGCCGGGCGGCACGTCGGCGGACGGCAAGATCACCGTCGAGTTCGCGGAGTGCATCGGCGGCTGCGAAGGCGCGCCCTGCGTGCTTATCAACGACGAGCATCGCATGAACGTGACGCCGGAGAAGGTTGAAGGACTGCTAGCCGAGCTGCGACAATAGCAGCAGCCCCCCAAGCCGGCCGCTTGGGGGCCGGAGGACCGAACCATGCAGCTGGAAGACTATTTCGAGTTCGAGAAGTTTCAGACTCCGTTCGGGGAGGCGGAACGCATCCGTATCAAGGGACATCGGATCGGCATTGAAACCGTGGTCAACGACTGGAAGGGCGGATATGTGCCCGAACAGATCGTTGCCCGGTATCCGACCCTGAATCTCGAAAAGGTCTTTGCAACGCTGACCTACTACTTGCAGAACAAGGACCAGGTGGAAGCCTACATCAAGCAGGTGGCGGCGATTGATGAGTCCTACTATCTGGAGTATCTCAAAAAAGGGCCAGGTTTCTTGAAGGACCCCGCGATGTGGACTGCTCAGCCCACGACAGGACTTGCCGGCCAGTCCGCACCTTGAGTGTAGTTTGGTGAGACGGAATGGAATGGTCTGTGAGGTCGCCCGGGATGAAACCGGCTTTCCTGATGGATGAATGTACCGATCCCGCATTAGTGGCTGGCTTGCTGATTGCCGAAGCCTCGATCGATATTGCGCGCGTGGGCGGCCCCAACGCCCCACCGGGCGGAACGAAGGATCCCGACTTGATTCGCGCTGCGGCGGCAGTGGGCAGAGTTCTTGTATCGAACGACCGCAGTTCGATGCCGGCTCATCTGGCGAGCCATTTCGCCGCTGGTGGACATACCGCAGGGGTAATCTTGTTGCGTGGCGGTTATCCGCTCGGCAGATACGTCCAGGAAATCCTGGGCCAGTGGAAGACGACCAGCGCGGATGAGTGGATCGACCGCACGATCTACCTTCCGTGAAAGGAACTTGGATGCCCGACCACGAACCCGTACTACTCCGCCGCGTCGGCAAGCCTGGCAGCCAAGCCATCGACGGCTACCTCGCCGACGGCGGCTACCAGGCCCTGCACAAGGCCGTCACCACCATGACGCCGGAGCAGGTAATCGACGTCGTCAAGACTGCGGGCCTGCGCGGCCGGGGCGGCGCTGGCTTTCCAGCGGGCGTCAAATGGGGCTTCTTGCCCAAGAACCATCCGGGGCCGATCTACCTCTGCGTCAACGGCGATGAGAGCGAACCCTGCACGTTCAATAATCGCGTCCTGATGGAGGAAGACCCGCACCAGTTCCTGGAAGGCGTCATCCTCACCGCCTACGCGGTCCGCGCCTGGGTGGCGTACATCTACCTGCGTTACGAGTACGGCCGGTCGTTTCGCGTCTTGCAGCGGGCCATCGATGAAGCCTATGCCAAGGGCTATCTCGGCTACGACATCCTCGGGAAGGGCTTCAACCTCCAGGTCTATTTGCATCGCGGCGCGGGAGCTTACATCTGCGGCGAGGAAACCGGCCTGATCGAAAGCCTGGAAGGCAAGCGTGCCTGGCCGCGCATCAAGCCGCCCTTCCCTGCGGTCGAAGGCGCCTTCCGCAAGCCGACCATCGTCAACAACATCGAGACCCTGGCCTGCGTGACGCACATCGTCCAGCGCGGGGCCGACTGGTTCAAGTCGATGGGCGTGCCGCCCGATCCGAAGAACCCGCGCGACGCCGGCAGCTACGGGCCGAAGCTCTACAACATCAGCGGTCACGTGAACAAGCCGGGCACGATCGAAGCGCCGCTGGGCATCACCGTCCGCGAGCTGGTCGAGAAGCACGGCGGCGGGGTCTGGAAGGGACGCAAGGCCAAGGGCGCGATTCCCGGTGGCATCAGCATGGGCATCATTACCGAGAAAGAGTTCGACATGCCGCTGGACTTCAACGGTCCCGGCAAGTGCGCCTGCCTGGGCCTGGGGACCGGCGCGGTCACGGTCTTCGACGAGGAAACCAGCATCGTCGATGTGCTGTACAACATCACCCGCTTCTTCGCGCACGAAAGCTGCGGGCAGTGTACCCCCTGCCGCGAAGGCACCGGCTGGATGTTCAAGATGATGGACCGCATTCGCCGCGGTCAAGGCCGCAAGGAAGACCTGGCAATCCTCGACGAAGTGGCGAAGAGCATCGGCATCATGCCGGGCACGACCATCTGCGGCCTGGCCGACGGCGCGGGCTGGCCGGTGAAAAACGCGGTTGAAAAGTTCCGTGAGGAGCTGGAAGGCTACATCAAGCAGGGCAAGAAGACCACGCCGCTGACACTGGTGGGAGCGCATTGACTTCGTTTAGCCGCGACCCGCAGGGGAGCGTTTTGATTCATGGCCACCGTCATCGTCAACGACAAGCCGGTCGAGATCGGCGCCGACAAGATCAACCTCGTGCAGGCGGCGGAGCGCGCCGGGGTGCTGATCCCACACTACTGCTGGCACCCGTCGCTGTCCGTGGTTGCCAGCTGCCGGATGTGCCTGGTCGAGGTCGGCGAGAAGAAGCCGGACGGCAGCGTGGCCATGCAGCCGCGCGTGGTGCCCGCCTGCCAGACGCCCGCCAAGGACGGCACCATCGTCGTGACCAACAGCCCCAAGGCCAAGGCCGCCCAGGCACAGACCCTGGAAGGGCTGCTGCTCAATCATCCGCTCGATTGCCCGGTTTGCGACAAGGCCGGCGAATGCACGCTGCAAGATTTCAGCTGGAAGTTCGGGCATGCCGAGAGCCGGATGATCGACGACAAGTTCGCGCCGCCCAACAAGGACCATATCGGCGAACACATCACCCTGTTCACCGACCGCTGCATCAAGTGCTCGCGCTGCGTGCGCTTCACCCGCGAGATCAGCGGCACCGCCGAACTGGAATTCGTCCATCGCGGCGAGCACGAGGAAATCGACATTTTTCCCGGCCATCCGTGCAACAACAAACTGGCCGGCAACGTGGTCGATCTCTGCCCGGTCGGCGCGCTGGGCAACAAGGATTTCCTCTACAAGCAGCGCGTCTGGTATCTGAAATCGCACGACAGCGTCTGTCCGGATTGCAGCACGGGGTGCAGCATCCACGTCGATGCCAACAAGAACATCGTCTACCGCCTCCGGCCGCGCGAGAACCCGCAGGCCCAGGGCTGGTACATGTGCGACGACGGCCGATTCGGTTTTCACTACATCAATTCGGAGCACCGCTTCCTGCGGCCGTTCCGCCGGGATAAACCCGGCGGCTCGCCGCAGCCCGCTCCCTGGGAAGCCGTGCTGCCCGAACTGCGGCAGAAGCTCAAGGACGCAGTGAAGCAAGACGGCTCCTCGGTGGTCGGCGTACTGTCGCCGTTCCTCACCTGCGAGGAAGCCTACCTGCTGGCCAAGTATTTCAAGGGGCTGTCCGGCGAAGTCCGACTGGCCCTGGGGCCGGTGCCGGTCGTCGGCGAGGACGATGTCTATCCCAAGGACCGCAAGGGCAAGGCGGTGCCGCTGCCGGAAGCGAAGTTTGTCATTCATGCGGAAAAGTGTCCGAACCGCAAGGGCGTCGAGGAAGTGTTGCGGCATTTCCAGGGTGAAGCGGTCGCGTTCGACGAAGTGCTGCGCTGGGTCGATGCGGGCCGGGTCAAGGCGCTCTATCTGTCGGGCGGTTATCCGCCGCGCCCGAATGGCTGGATCGGCGACGACGCGGCGAAAAGCCTGGAAAAGGTGCCGCTGCTCGTGGTCCACGACCTGCTGGCTTCGCCGGCGAGCGAGCGGGCGCACTATGTCATCCCTGCGGCCAGCTTCGCCGAGAAGGACGGTGTGTTCGTCAATCAGGCGCAGCTGGCTCAGGAGATTCAGCGGGCCATCCGGCCGCCGGGCGAAGTCCGCACCGACGGCCAGGTGTTCCTAGATTTAATGGAACGGCGCGGACTGGTCCATGCTCCGACGATTCGCAAGGAACTGGCGAAGGAAGTGCCGTATTTCGCCTCGCTGGCGGGCGAACCGGGCGAACATGGGCTGAAGCTGAACGGAGCGGCAGGAAAGTAACTCCATCCTCGTACCCAGGCTCGGCCTGGGTACGCGATGGATTCGAGGCTCTGCCTCGAATCCGAGCATGGACACAGCCAGGGAATCTAGGCTGGCCGCTAGCTTTCGAGGCAGAGCCTCGAAAGCAGTGCGTTCCCAGGCATAGCCCTGGGAACGAGGATAGAGCGAGCAGCCGAGCCTGGGAACGAGGATAGAGCGAGCAGCCGAGCCTGGGAACGAGGATGATTGGGTATGAGCCTATGACCAATTCACTCCTGCAAACGATCATCACCATCGTCGTCATGATGGGCGTGCTGCAAGGGGCCTGCGCGTACCTGATCTACGTCGAGCGCAAGGTGGCCGCCTTCATGCAGGACCGCATCGGCCCCAATCGCGTGGGGCCGTTGGGCCTGTTGCAGCCCATCGCCGACGGTTTGAAGTTTCTCTTCAAGGAAGAAGTGATTCCCGGCAACGTCGATAAGCTGCTGTTTCTGCTGGCACCCGCCGTCGCGGTCGGCACCGCGACCTTCGCCTTTGCCATCGTGCCCTTCGGACCGACTTCCAATACGCCGGGCGAGTATCAGTTCGTGATCGCGCCAGGCGTCGATATCGGCATTCTCTTTACCTTCGCTATTGGCAGCCTCGCGGTTTACGGCATCATCCTCGGCGGCTGGTCCTCGAACAACAAGTACAGCTTCCTGGGGGCCATGCGCTCCAGCGCCCAGATCATCAGCTACGAGATTCCGCTGGGCATGTCGATCCTCGGCGTGGTGCTGGTTGCCGGTTCGCTCAACCTCGAACGCATCATCGATCAGCAGGTCCGCGACGGCTGGAACCTGTTCTACCAGCCGTTGGCCTTCTTGCTCTTTCTGATCTCAGTCATGGCGGAATGCAACCGGCTGCCGTTTGACTTGCCGGAAGCCGAACAGGAACTGATCGGCGGCTATCACACGGAATACAGCGGGCTGAAGTTCGGCCTGTTCTTCCTGGGCGAGTACACGCACGTCATCACCACGGCCTTGCTGATTTCCGTGGTGTTCTGCGGCGGCTGGTACTTACCCGGCATCGTGGGCCCGGATTCGGGCATCGTCCTCAAATTACTTTCCATCTGGCTGAAGGCGCTGGCCTTCATCCTGTTTTACATGTTCATTCGCTGGACCATCCCGCGCTTCCGCTTCGACCAGCTGATGGGCCTGGCCTGGCGGACGCTGATTCCATTGGCCTTGGCCAACGTCGTTTGCGTGATGGTGGTGAAGGAATTCCGGCTCAATCAGTGGCTGCTGCTGCCGGCGTCGCTCGTGTTGCTGTTCGGGGCGACCTGGCTTTCCTTGAAGTATCCGCAGCAGCGTCGCCGCATGCGGCCGGCCATGCTCGATGGACAACCAAGTGTGACGGCGGCCAGTTGATGGACCCGATGGTTCGTTCCCCGCAACCAAGGCAGGCAGATCATGCCGATCCCCGAAAACGACGTCCGCTGGGTCGAAGCGCCGAAAATAGGCGTCCTCGATCAGCTCTACATTCCCGCGATCATCGAAGGACTGGGCACGACCCTCAAGCACATGTTCCAGCCCAAGGTCACGGTGCAATATCCGGAGCAGCGGTCCGAACTGCCGGCGAACTATCGCGGCGTCCATCGGCTCAACCGCGACGAGCAGCAACGGGTGAAGTGCGTCGCCTGTTACATGTGCGCCACCGCCTGCCCGGCGCATTGCATCGACATCGTGGCAGCGCCCTCGCCCTGGCCGGATCGGGAGAAGTATCCCGAAACCTTCGTCATCGACGAGCTGCGCTGCATCTATTGCGGGATGTGCGAGGAGGCCTGCCCCGTGGATGCCATCGAGTTGACGACGCTGTCCGACCTGACCGGCCTAAGCCGTGAAGAGATGATGTTCGACAAGGAAAAGCTGCTGAGCGTCTTCGATCGGACCGTGGCGGCGGGCACCGACCCGATCCGCACGCACGGCAGCAAGCTTGGCCCGGCGGCGGAAGTGGTGGCCAGTGGCCAGCGGCCAGTGGCCAGTCCAGCAAGCACGAATCAACCCGGCCAATGCTCATGATCCAACCTACAATCCTGGCTGTGTCTCCGCTGCTCTGGCCTATCGGACC
>JAGVLI010000466.1 GCA_020054355.1 Planctomycetales bacterium
CCCGCCGCAACCGATGTTGGAGCGCGGCGTGCTGGCCTGGAATGTGGCCGCGCTGGCGACGGCGGTCGCGGCGGTCGCCGGCAGCTTATGGCTGAGCCTGGGCATGGAACTGCGGGCCTGTCCGCTCTGTTACTACCAGCGCTCGTTCGTCATGGGTGCCGCCGCTGTCTTACTGATGGCCATGCTGACCGAAGCCCGCCAGTCGGCCTCGGTCAGCCTGATGGCCCTGCCGCTGGCGATGGCCGGGCTGGGCGTGGCTGGCTGGCACGTCTATCTGGAAACCATCGGCCTGGAGGGCATGCCCAAGCTGGAATGTCCGCAAGGGATCTTCGGCCTGGGCACGGCGCCCCAGCAGAGTCTGGCAGCCCACGTCTTGCTCTTCTTGATTCTGACGGTTGCCAGCCTGCGCCGGCCGGTTGCCGTGGTCGCCATCGTGCTGGGTGCGCTGCTCGCCTTCGCGTCCGTGAAGAGCGCGGCCCCGCTGCCCCGGCCGACGCCGGAGGAGTACCAGAAACCGCCCGTCATTTGCAGGCCGGCGTTGCCTCCCGCCACATGACCAAGACTCCGAGGAGAGCGCTCTAGTCGCCGACGCGCTGCGCCAGGTAAACCGCCAGCGCGACGGCGGCGAATCCCGCGAGCACGCTGGCCAGGACATTGGCGAGTGCGATGCCCCACTGGCCCCGGCGGATGAGATTGAGCGTCTCCAGCTCGAACGTTGAAAAGGTGGTGTAGCCGCCGCAGAAGCCGACGCCGACGAGCAGGTACCAGTGCCAGTGATGGGCCGGCAGCCGTTGGAGCAGGAAGACGTAAACCAAGCCGAGCAGCAGCGAGCCGCTGACATTGATGACCACCGTGCCCCAGGGAAATACCTCGGCCCAGGAATGGGAGGCGAACCAATGGCCGATCCAGAAGCGGGCGTTGGTCCCCAGCGCGCCGCCGAGGGAGAGAATCAGGACTTTGAGCAGCACTTCCTTCAACGAATGACCTCCCCCTGCGCCCCTCGCACTTGCCGCCAGCGCTGCCGCACTTGCTCCGGCGATGCCGTGCCGGTGGTGCCGATCTGCTGAATGGTGATCGACGCAATCAGGCAGCCGAACGCCGCCGCTACTTCGGGCGACGTACCCGCCGCCATCGCACAGGTGATGCCGGCACTGGTGCTATCGCCGGCGCCGACGATATCGATGGGACCAGTAACGGGGTAGGAAGGAATGACCAGCGAAGTTGGCATGCCTTTGCCATCCGGTCTGGCCAACAGGATGCCCCGTTCGCCCAGCGTGCAGAATACTGGACGGCCGCACTGCGCGGACAACTGAAGCGCGGCAGGTTCACCGAGCAATTCGGAAATGCCGCCGATGCCGTAGACTGCGTCGTCGCATTCGCGGCGGTTGGGTTTCAGGGAAACGGACCGAAAGAACCCAATCCATTCCCGGCTATCCGCCAGGACGAATTTATCGGGTTGGCGTTCTCCCAGTTGGGCGACTTCTCGGCGGATTCGTTCGCTCACCACGCCGCAACCCGCTTCGCTCACCTGATCCAGCACGATCAACGCATCCACGCTTCTCCATATATCATTCAAGCCTTCGAGGACGAAATCCTGCAACGGCTCCGGCATGGGCGTGCGGTTCTTGATGTCGAGCCGATTTAGCTCGCGCGCCGGCTGGCTGGCTTCGTGCAACATTGGCTTGGTGTAGGTCGGCGTGCGGCGGCCAGGGGTCGAGAGCACCCAGCGGGTATCCACGCTCGGCCGTTTCGCCAGTTCCTGCCGCAGCTCGTAACCTTCGCCGTCGTCGCCGATGATGCTGACCGCGCGAATCTTGCCCACGCCGAGCGCGGTCAGATTGTTGATGATGGTGCCGAGCGCCCCCGGCGTCGAACGGATGCGCGCTACCTGAAAAGCGTCGATGTCGGTTTCAATGGACCGTTCCGTCAGGGCGGCGTCGATGTCGAGATAGCGGTCGAGGAACAGGTCGCCGAGCACGCCGATGGTCAGCGCGGGCAGGCGGCTCAGGATGCGCTCGATGAGTTCGTCGGTAAGCATGACTGCCTGTCCGTGGATCAGGGGAACTTGGCCCGGATGTCGGTGATGACGGCGGTACGGCGCGGCGGGTCGGCGTTCATCTACCGTCCATGTTCCTCCCGGAAAAAGAGGTCGAAGCTGATCCAGCGCACCACGTCCGCCGAGAATGTCCGCATCAGCCAAGAGCCTAGCATTTCCTGCGGCGCGTAATCGTCCAACGACGTGCTGCACCCCGGCCGCCAGGCGTTGATGCTCAGGTGCGGCTGCCCCGGTTCAAACTCGTCGTCCCAGAGTTCGATCTCGATGGCTTCCAGGCCGGGCACCGTTTGCTTGGCGTGTTCCAGCATTTGCTCTACTTCCCGTTCAATGCCCAGCTGGGCAATACGGGCCGCTGCATCCGGCTCGATCGTCGTGGGAATGTCGGTTTTGAGAGTCATGGGAAACCTCCGTGGCAAACGGCGACTGGCTAGCCCGTTTCGGCCTGTCGCGCCGCATGATAGACCGCCGGCAAGGTCTGCCGATGGTCGCCCTGGACGTAAAAGCTCTCGCCGCCGTCAGCGACCGTGCGGACGAGGATCGTCTTCCAGGGCCGATAGTAGTAGCGCGGATCGCTCTTGGGCGCTTGCTGCCGGGTGTCGCCGGTCAAGGGCACCAGGTCGAAGACCCCCGTCGTGAACTGCTTGATGCTGCCGCCTTCCTGATGCGCCACGTTGCGGGCCATCGCTAGCGCCTTCAGGTAGATTTCCGGTCCCATCACCGCCGAGCCGAAGTTGAGCATCACCCCGCCTTCGAGTTTGCGGACGGCCTCGGCCAGCACGAGGAAATCGCGGTAGCTGGTCTGGCCCAGCGCCGCGCCGTCGCAGTTGGGATGCTCGTGCAGGATGTCGTACCCGATGCCGACGTGGACCGTCACGGGGATGCCCAGCCGGCAAGCGGCGGCCAGCACGCTGACATCCTTGTTGGGAAACGGCCCGTCGAGAATCGCTTTGCCGAGCGCTTCACCCAGGCCCAGCCCCTGGCTCGCTCCGGCGCGGATGGCGTCGTTCATCCGGCCGGTTTCTTCCCACAGCCCGAATTCGCCGCTGGAGACATAGCGGGCCACGCTCTCGGTGGTGGCGCCGATCAGCGCCAGTTCCCAGTCGTGGATCGGCCCCGCGCCATTCATGCCGATGTGGGTGATGAGGCCGCGCTGCATCAGGTCGATGAGATAGCGCGACACCCCGGCGCGGATGACGTGCGC
>JAGVLI010000673.1 GCA_020054355.1 Planctomycetales bacterium
AAAGCACGCTCGCGGGCGATACCGGCTGCGTCACCCTGGTTGCCAGGCTTTGAACCGTAGGGTCCGCTGTGCGGACCGTTGAGCAAACAAACAGCGACGGTCAAGGTCCGCACAGCTTCAACTCGTAGAGTCCGCTGTGCGGACCACTGAGCAAAAAAACAGCGACGGTCAAAGGTCCGCACAGCGGACCCTACATCGATTCGCTCAGCGCGGCATCAACCACAAGTTCCGCTGCCGTACTTCGACCGCACGCACATCCCCGATATCGGTCACTTCCCAGGTCCGTGTCAGCAACAAACCCTGTGCGGGAGCTTCATCACCAAGTCCCTGATGATAACCGTGCCGCCCGTCGAACTCGAATTCCAGCCGAGGCCGCAGCTCGTCATCGTGGCAGCACAAAATTCCCGGCATCGTCCCGGCGACGATCAGCACACGCTTGCCGGAATGCAGCCAGTCGAGTTGAATTTGCTCCCGCAACGCCTTGAGATCGAACAGCTGCCAGAATTCCCGAACGCTGCGACCCGTGGTGCAGAGCAGCACGAAGTCGGCAGCCGTCTGAAAAGCATCGCGCAGCGACGGCACGCCCGGTCGCGGCGCTGCGGATGATATTGGCAACGGCAGACCCGTGACTGGCAATTCCGTCAGCCGTTGCCGTAGTGCGTTCAATTCGGCTTCGCTGGCAAGCAAGTTCAACGCGAACAACTCCTTGAGACGCCGCTCGGCGACCTTTCGACTGAAAGCGACATAGGACAGCAGCGGAGTTCGATCCGGCTCGGTCGGCCGTTTGTAAATGCCCAGCGGCCGGTCGAGGTAGAGCGCGGTCCCCAGTTCCCGCAGTTCCAGCGGAAAGCGCAAGTCCGCGATGCTCTGCCGCAGGACCGCGCGACCGCACTCCGTCAGCCGTTCGGTGAGCGGCTCATCGGCGAACAGGCGCCGACCGCGCTTGGCTGGGTCCGCGATTTCGACTTCGTCGATGTGCGGAAATTCGGCGGGCAGCACCCGGCTATTTTCTCCCGGCGACGTGGGCACCACTGGCACCGGATGCCCTTGATACCGGCAGCGCAGCAGCCAGCCTTGCCGGAAGCCACGCCGTCGCCGGCGCTGGGCCGCAGCGCTGTCGTCGTCATCCTGCTCCCCATCGCGGAAGACTTCGGGACTGCGCTCGATCAACTCAAGCAACGCTTTCAGGACGGCATCGAGCAGCAGCGCATCGGGATAGTTGGCCCCGCGATGATGGAACTTCTCCAGGTCGAAGGCGGTCAGATGCCGTGCGACCAGGCACGACAGCCGGCAGAGAAAATCGGCATGGCCCGCAGCGCTCAGCCACTTTCGTTCTTCCAGGCAGCGCACGAAAGCCAGCGCCTGGTCCACGAAATTCGTGTAAGGCGACAGCGCGGCTTCGTTGAACACCAGCAGCAGCAGGGCCGGCCAGTCGGTGGCCGCCGGCCCCACTTCCTGCAAGCGTCCGGCGAACGCCTCGGCGGCGTCGGGCAACTCCGCCGTCGGCGTGGCGCGCAGCAGGCATTCCAGCACACGGGCGGTCTCGGCAAGGCCGCTTCCAGGGTGCAAGCCGCGGCCCACCAGTTCCATCCACGAATTCATGGATGTCGAATCGTTGACGGGCAGCGCGCTCTGCCCAAAGTACGCCAGCTCTCCCAGCGAGAAAGCCGGCAACGGCGCTTCCACGGAAGTCAACGGCAGCCGGCTGACGCCCACCACTGCTTGATAGAGCCGATAAGTCAGTTCCCGCCGCAAGGCAGGGCGGTCGGGGCAGCGGCCAAGATCGACCTCGGCCGTAAGCTCCCTCAGCCATTTCCGGGCCGGCCGGCTGAGAATCACGTTGTCCCCGGAGTCGTAGGCTTCCCAGACATGCGAGTAGATGCCGCGCGTCACGAATAGGCGTTGCTCCGCCCCATCGAGCTTCAGCGATAGCAACGGTTCCGGCGCGCGGACTCCGTCGTCCAGCGGATAGATGCTCCAGGACTCGAAAGTCCGCCGTTGCCGGGTCTGGGCGGCATCGAGCAGCCGGCCATGAAAAATCTCCCAGTGCAATTCCTCGACGGGCACATGCCGCCATTCCAGCCGCAGCGACCCGCCCACGAAGAAATGACCCGGCGCGCTGACTTCCGCGACAACGGCACGCACCTCGTCGAGGGAAAGTCCTGCCCCAGTGATTGCAGCTGCGTCCATCGGCATGATATGTCGTGAGTTTCGTAGGTCAGGCTTTCCAGCCTGACTGGCTGCGGAGTGTCAGGCTGGAAAGCCTGACCTACGGCAGAAAGTCAGTGCCCTTTAGTATTCCCACCCTCCACATTCTATCCAGACGCGCGCCACTTGCCTCCGCCGCCTGGCAAGCTCGGCAAGCCAGTCAAGAATTAGCGTTTTTGGGGGCTTGGCCGATCCTTCTCGGAGTGATTGCTCTGCGGTCTGTCTGGCGTTTGCGGGATGTAATGCCGATTCCTGAAAGCAGGAGAAGGACATGCAGTGCGAGGTCGGGCGAATCGAGCCGGGCCGACGCTTTCAGGTTTTTCACGGATCGGGGGCAACATGAACAAGTTCGGTATGATACTGGCGACCCTGGTCGCGCTGCAGGGAGCGACCGCCAGCTGGGCACAGGACACGGAAGAAGCTGAACCAGCCGCCGTGGCTGCTCCGATCGCCGTGCCCGAACCGGCCGGCTGCAACACGGGCTGCTGCGACACCGGCTGCCGTGCGAAGCAGGAAACCTGCCGTTCCCGTTTCCGCGCGCGGGTCGCAGGCTGCTGCGACCGTTCGGATTGCAATTCCAGTTGCAATGAATCCGGCCGGTGCGACAAAAGTTGCGGCAAGAAATGCAGTCTGAGCGCCATCTGCGAATGGCTCTGCTTCCGCCGCGAAACGGTCTGCTGCCCCAAGGGGCCGGATCGCCGTCGGCCGCCGCTCTACACCTTCTTCCCCTGCGACGATTGCGGCGATGGCTGCGGCGGCGCCTGTGCGAACCACGACTGCTGCAGTTCCTGCAACAAGTAGTCCTCGAAAAGTTCAAAGCGGCGGCGCGAGGAAGCCTCGCGCCGCCGCTTTCATTTTGATTCATCGTTTCGCGCGGGATCGGCTATTTCGCCTTCACCGGCGGATACAGCGCATACCCGGACACACTCGTTGGCACCTTGTAGACCGTCCGCCCCGCCGTGACATACAGCGTCTTCAGGTCCGGCCCGCCGAACGCCAGGTTGGTCAGCAAGTCCTCACCGAT
Organism: Planctomycetales bacterium; assembly: GCA_020054355.1. GTDB lineage: Bacteria > Planctomycetota > Planctomycetia > Gemmatales > Gemmataceae > JAGVLI01. The sequence continues at coordinate 3,233 of JAGVLI010000673.1, forward strand.
CGGGATTTTTCCCAGCAGCTTGCCTTCCGGCGCAATCACGTAAATGCCCGGCGGCACGTCCGTGGTCTCGAAGGGACTCCGTTTGTAGGAAATGCCCGCCGCGATCCAGAGATTGCCTTTCGCATCGAGCTTCATGCCGTCGCCGCCCCGGCCCTTGCCAAAATCCCAGACCAGGCGCTGCTTGCCCGGCTTGCCGTCCGCGCCGACCTCGAAAGCCCAAACCTTGCGATTGCCGTTATCCTTCGGATGGCTGTCGATGATGTACAGCGTCTTGGCGTCCGGCGAGATGCCGATGCCGTTGGGCCGATGGATTTCGGGCTGGGTCAGCACCCGCGTCACCTTGCCGTCGGCGTCGATGCGATAGACCGATTCGTGATCCAGCTCCAGCCCGGCGCGGTCCTGCCCATAATATGGATCGGTGAACCAGATGCGGCCCTTGGTATCGATGCACACATCGTTCGGGCTGTTGTAGCGCTTGCCCTCGAACTTGTCGGTCAGCACGGTGACGTCGCCGCTCTTCATATCGGTGCGGACGAGCCGCCGCCGGCCGACGCC
>JAGVLI010000720.1 GCA_020054355.1 Planctomycetales bacterium
CTACGCCGCCGCCGTGACTTCGCCGCGCGGCATCATCGAGCGCAGCGCCCTGGTCTGCAACACGCCCCAGGTCCAGAATTGCTATATCGGGCCGGGCGCGCGCGTGCAGGGCGCTGCCCTCGTTTGCGACAGTACATTGCTGAGCAACGCCGAGGAACCCACCTGCATCGAATCGGGCAGCTGTGTGCGCTCCTCGCTGCTCCAGTGGGGCAGCCGAGTGGCGACGCTCGCCCTGGTGGAGCAGTCGGTGCTGACCGAACACAGCCATGTGGAACGGCACGGCAAGGTGCTGACCAGCATCCTCGGCCCGAATACCGGCGTGGCCGAGGGGGAAGTGACTTCCTCGCTGCTGGGGCCGTTCGTCGGTTTTCATCATCAGTCCATGCTGATTGCCGCGGTCTGGCCCGAAGGCCGGGGCAATGTCGCCGCGGGGGCCAATGTCGGCTCCAACCACACTTCGCGCGCCCCCGATCAAGAATTCTGGCCCGGCGAAGGCGCCTACCTGGGGCTGGGCGTGAATATCAAGTACCCCGCCGACTTCCGGCAAGCGCCCTACACGATCATCGCCACGGGCGTCATCACGCTGCCACAGCAGCTCGCCTTCCCCTTTTCGCTCATCAATAAGCCCTCCTTGCAGCACCCCGACATTTCCCCGGCTTACAACGAGATCGTTCCCGCCTGGGTGCTGCTCGACAACCTCTACATGATCCAGCGCAATGAAGCGAAGTTCCGCAAACGCAACCGGGCGCGGCGGACCGCGTTCGATTTCGCCGTCTTTCGTCCGAACACGGTCGATTTCATGCGGACCGCACGCCGCCGGCTGGAGTCGGTGGCCACGGTCAAGGAGATTTACACCGACCTGGACGTGCCGGGCCTGGGCAAGAATTTCCTGCTGGAGAAGCACCGCCAATCGGCCATCGAGGGCTATCGCTTCTACATCGCCTGGTATGCGCTGATGGGCCTCAAGGGGCGGCTGGAGGCGCTACGGCAGCAGAAAGCCGCGCTCGCAAACGTGCTGGCGCAGCCCACCGAGGATGAGCTTTGGGAACATCAGCGCCAAATCCTGACCGAGGACCTGCGAGTCAGCGAGCCGGCCGCCGCGCTGGCCGCGCTGCCCGACATGCTGGAACGCATCGCCCGCGAGGTCGAACGCTCCAAGGCCAAGGACGACCGGCGCGGCCAGCGCATCATGGATGACTACCGCGAGGTCCACGTCCTGGCCTCGCAGGATGCCTTCGTGCTGGAGACCCGGCGCGAGATGACTCGACTCGCGGACGAAGTAAAACGGCTGCTCGCCGCACTGCAAGACGCGTCGCGCGCTCGACGGGCGCGCTCAATCGCGGCTGAATGACTCCCCGATTTTCGATTCATCGTTTCGCGCGGGACGGCTCTCGCACGCCACGAAAAATCGGGAAAGGGTTTTTCGCCACTCCCGTAATTGTCCCGTCCAAATGAAAATAGCCTTGCCAATCCCCGGATCGCCATTAGGATAAATCCCCATCAGGGAACATGCCTGGCCATCGACTGGGAATGGAGTCTCTCAGCGGGCCAGGAGCTTTCACCGGAAAAGGAACTTTCGGTCGGCTTCCAGCGCGAAGAGCGGCAAGGATGCGGCATTCACGGCACCGTCTTTCGGTCTCACTTTTTCACCGCGCATCCACCTGCCAATCTCGTTACTCCGCCGATCGAGCGAAGAGCATCAAAGGATGGCGCCCGATGCTGAACGGCATTTCACGTTCCGCAAGGATGGTTTGGAACACGCAGCAGACGTTTTCTTGATTTCGTGAATTCGTGCGCGCAGCCTCGCGCCGAGAGGGCAACAGGAATGGATTCTTGTTCCAAGAGTCTCGCAATTGCGCGGGCGATCCGCGCGGATTCCCTGCAGCGAAGCCGCCCATGACGTGCCAGGAAGGCCGACGGATTGAGCCTCGCATACGCCATTGAGGGACGAACTCGTCGCATGGGTTCCCTTCGGGCAACCCACGGGGACGAAGTCCGCGCGGCCATCCGTCCCACCGAAATGACCGCAGGAACCTTGCCATGAACACTAAGCCGCTCGCGCCGCGACAGTCCGCCGTGCAATGGGGCCTGGGCATCGCGCTGGCCGCTTGCCTGATCTGGGCCTATTGGCCGACCTGGCTCGCCATGAGCCAGTTCTGGGCGCACAACCCGCAATACTCGCACGGCTACATGGTTCCGCTCTTCGCGCTGGCGCTGCTGTGGTGGCGGCGCGACCTGCTGCGGCAGGGAACGTTCGACCCGAGCTGCTGGGGCATGCCGTTGATCGCGCTGGGCATTCTGCTGCGCCTGGCCAGCGCCTATGTCTACTTCGACTGGTTCGACAATGTATCGTTGCTCCCGCTGCTGGGCGGCTTGTGCTTGCTGGTTGGGGGGCGGCAATCGCTGGCCTGGGCCTGGCCGGCGATCCTGTTCCTGGTCTTCATGCTGCCCTTGCCTTACCGCGTGGAAACCGCCCTGGCCGTCCCGCTGCGCGGCCTCGCCACGGCGGCCAGCACCTTCATCCTGCAAACCGTGGGGCTGCCGGCCCTGGCCGAAGGCAACATCATCCGCATCAACGACGTCAAGATCGGCGTCGTCGAGGCGTGCAGCGGCCTGAGCATGCTGCTGGTGTTCTTCGCCCTGTCCACGGCGGTGGCGCTGCTGGTCCAGCGGCCGCTCTGGGAGAAATTGACGGTGCTGGCCAGCGCGGTGCCCATCGCCGTGATCGCCAACGTGGCGCGGATTTCCGTGACCGGCCTGCTGCATGTGAAAGTGGGCGGCGAGCTCGCCGATGCGTTCTTCCACGATTTCGCCGGCTGGCTGATGATGCCCTTCGCCCTCGGTCTCATGTGGCTGGAACTTCAGATCACCGCGCGGGTGTTTTTGCCGCCTGCCGAGCCGGTCGAGCGCGCGGCCCCCGAAGAAAAGCTCGCCGGCCTGCAACCGACCTGATTCATCGTTTCGCGCGGGCGCTGCGCCCCCGAGTTTGGAAGGAGCACTTGCGCATGACCGAGCCAGAGATCATTTTTGGACCACTGCCGAAGTCCAGGCGGGAAACCGTGGCGCCGCCGAGTTCGCCGCCTGCCCCGTCCATTCCCGCGCCCGTGCCAGCCGCGCGCGAAACTGTCGCGAAGAGCGCGCCGCCCCCCTGGCAAACCAAGCCCACTTTCTCCGCGCTGCTGACCGCCTTCAAGCGCCGCTGGCTGCTGGCCCTGGTGACGGCGCTGCCGACCATGCTGGCCATCGCCACCGCCACCTGGTTCATCATGCCGCCGGGCAAGTTCCAGGGGCGGACGCTGCTGCACGTCTCCGCCAAGTCGCCGAGCATCGCCTTCCAGAATGCCGAGGCCCAGAATTTCCTGAGCTTTCAGCGGACGCAGATCGCTTTGGCCAAGAGCCGGCTGGTGCTCGGCAACGCCCTCAACCAGCCCAAGGTCGGCGAGCTGGCCATGATCAAGGAAGCGGTGCAATACGAGCTGGACCCGCTCGAATGGCTCGAACGCGAAGTCATCGTCGATTTCTCCGTCGGCCCGGAAATCCTGCGGATTGCCGTGAACGGCGATCATCCGGGTGAACTCACCGTCCTGGTCAACGCGCTGCGCGAAGCCTACTTGCAGAAGATCGCCAACCGCGAGCACACCGAACGGCTCGAACGGCTCAAGCAGCAGGAACGCTATCTCGATCAGTATCAGGTCGATCTGCGCCGCAAGGAACAGGAGCTGCGCAGCCTGGCCAAGACCTTGCGCACCAGCGACACCAAGACCGGCGCTCTCCGCCAGCAGATGACCACCGAATTGCTGGCCACGACTCAGCGCGAGCTGCGCAAGCTCGAAGGCGATCGGCGCAACCTGGAACTCCGCCTCGCGGATTGGGAAAGCAAGCTGGCCAACTTCTCCGACGATCAGATCCCGGCGGAAGTGGTCGAGGAATTTCTCGACAAGGACCCGCAACTCGAACCGTTCCGGCTGGAGTCGGCCCGCCTGGAGAAAGAGTTGGCCCAGGTGCGGCTAGTGGCCGAGGGGCCGCTCGTCGAAAAGCACCAGAAGCTGGTCCAGGCCGCGGAAGCCAAGCTGCAACACGCCCGCAAGGAAGCCCGGCTCCGGGTCATCAGCCGCGCGCGCGACAGCGCCCGCCGTCAGTTCCAGGCCAACGTCGTCGCCGCCAAGGAGCAGATCGAACTGCTCAAGAAGTTGGCCCAGGAGCAACGGGAGGCCGTCACCCAGCTGGAGAACGACGTGGATAGTCTGAGCGTCCGCTCGGTGGACCTGCAGATGCTGGCCCGCGAGGTGGAGCAGCTGGAAGGCATGGTCAAGCAGCTCAGCACCCAGCGCGAAGCGCTGCGGGTCGAGCTGGGCGCGCCGTCCCGCGTGCAAGTCCTGGAGGATGCCGTCGTCTCGAAGACCTACAACGAAAAGAAACGCATCGCCGTGACGGGTATCGCCGGCGTGCTCGCGTTTTCCCTGGTGGTGTTCGGCTTCGCCTGGCGGGAATTCAGCGCCCGGCGCGTGGGTAGCGTGGAAGACGTCGTCCACGGGATGCAGCTGAACCTGCTCGGCACCATGCCCGTGTTGCCGGCTTCGGCCCGCACCGGACGCTTGCCCCAGGTCACTGGCCCCATGCCGCCCTGGCAGCACCGGCTGCTGGAATCGGTCGATGCCACGCGCACCGTCCTGCTGCACAGCGGCCAGCGCAGCGAACTGCGCGTCATGATGGTCACTAGCGCAGTCCCAGGCGAGGGCAAGACCACCCTGGTATGTCACCTGGCCGCCAGCTTCGCGCGGGCGCGGCTGCGGACGCTAATCGTCGATGCCGACCTGCGCAATCCCGGCGTCCATCGCTCGTTCAACCTGCCGCTCTCACCCGGCCTGAGCGAGTTGCTGCGCGACGAGGTGGAAATCTCGCAGGTCCTGCAACTGACGGCGGCGGGCGAGCAACTCTACGGTCCCAGCTCGCGCGCCGAGATTCATTTCCCCGACGTGATTCAAGCCACCGACGTCAAGGGCTTGTGGGTGCTGCCGGCCGGCAAGCTGAGCGGCCATGCCATCCAGGCGCTGGCCTCGCCGAACCTCGGCAAGGTTTTTCAGCAACTGCGCTCGCAATACGACGTGGTCCTCGTGGATTCGGCGCCCGTGCTGCCCGTGACCGATGCCATGCTGATCGGCCAGCAGGTCGATGCGACCATCTTCGCCGTGATGCGCGAAGTCAGCCGACTGCCGTTGATCCACACCGCGCACGAACGGCTGACCCAGGTGGGGATTCGCGTGCTCGGCACCGTGGTCAACGGCCAACCCACCACTCGCAATTATGAATCCGAATACGGTTACATCGCGCCCGTCAGCAAGTAGAAGCTGGAAGTGGACCCGCTGATCCATCGATCCAACATCGGGAGACGACCGTGACTCGGACTTTGGCTTTGCTCGTGGCGCTGACCGCCGTGCTCTTCAGCGGTGTCTTGCACGGCATGTGGACGGAGCGCTGGCACACCTCGGCCACGCGCCGCGACGCCGCCGAACGGCTAGGCCGACTGCCACAGCGCATCGGCGAGTGGGAAGGTCAAGATCAGGAAATGGACCGCCGCGAGTTCGAGGTGGCCATGATCGACGGCTACGTCATGCGGCGCTATGTCCGGCCCAGGGACGGCAGCGCGGTGTCATTGCTGCTGGTCAGCGGCCGTCATGGCCCGGTCTCGGTGCATTCCCCCGAGGTCTGCTACGCCGGTGCGGGGTACGCGCAGGTTGCCGCGGCTGTCCGTGAGGATGTGCCCGCCGGGCACGGCAGCCAAGCCCAGCAGTTCCTCAAGGCCAAGTTCCTCAAGGAGAACGCCACCGAGACGGACGCCCTCTGGATCCGCTGGGGCTGGAGCGCCGGCGGCGATTGGCAGGCCCCGAAAAATCCACGTCTGACGTTCGCGCGCTCGGGCGTGCTGTACAAGCTGTATGTGATCGGCGGCAGCCAGGCCGCGAGCGATCAGGAGCAATCCGATCCGGGATTGGAGTTCCTGGGCGTGCTGCTCCCCGAATTGCGCGGTGCCCTGATTCAGTGAATCTCCGAGCGTCCGGCCCTGAAACAGCACGCTTAGTTCCCAGGATGGGTTGATCCCGCTATGTTCTTCGTGCTGATAAGCTGTCTGGCCGTCCTGCTCCTGCGTCCGCAGGATTTCGCCGCCGGCATGGAAGACACTCCCTTGTTTCTCGGTCTGCTGCTCCTGGGTTCCGCGCTCGCGGGGCAGGAAGTGCTGGGTCAGCTCAGCGCGGAGTCCTTGCTGCGCAACCCGGTGACGCTGTGCGTGCTCGGACTGTTACCGGCGATGGTGCTGTCTCACCTGGTCCACGGGCGCATTTACGAGGCGCGGACCGATGCCGTCGATTTCGCCAAGACGGTGCTGCTCTACCTGTTCGTCGTCGCGGTCGTCACCACGCCGGAGCGCTTCGAGATTACTCTGACCGTCCTGGTCGTCTGCGCCTGCCTGATCGTGGGCATGGCGGTCTTGCAGTATCACGACATCATCTCGGTGAATGTGCTGCGCATTCTGGAGGAACGCCAGCTGGAGGAGGACGGCGACGTCAACTACCTGCGTCGGCTCTGCGCGCATGGCCTGTTCAGCGATCCCAACGACCTGTGCTTGCTGCTGGTGCTGGGCGCCGGCATCAGCCTCTACAAGTTCACCGATCCCGAGGCGGGCAGCCTGCGCTTCTCGTGGCTAGCGCCCGTGGCCTTGTTCCTCTATGCCCTGGCGCTGACGCAGTCGCGCGGCGGCCTGCTGGGGTTCTTGCTGGCCGTCATCGTCTTCTTGCAGCAGCGTTTCGGTTCGTGGAAAGCGGTCGCGCTGGGGGCGGCGCTGCTGCCTGCCCTGCTATTCCTGTTCGCCGGCCGTCAAACCAACATCACCAGCGCGGAAGGCGATACGGGGCAGGACCGCATCGCCCTGTGGAGCGAAGCGTTGGCTCTCTTCCAGGAATCGCCGGTCTTCGGCATTGGCCGGGGCGAATTCGTGGAGCAAATCGGCCTGGTGACCCATAACTCCTACCTGCACGGTTTCGCGGAACTGGGCTTCATCGGCGGCACCTGCTTCCTGGGAAGTTTCTTTCTTTCGCTGTATCAACTGCACCGACTGCCCAAGCAATGTCCCGGTTTCGGCAGTGCTGGAATGAATCGATTCAGGCCCTGGCTGTTCGCCATGTTGGCAGGTTTCGCCGGCGGCCTGATGACATTGTCCCGCGCCTACGCGGTCCCGACTTTCCTGGTACTCGGTCTGGCGACGGCGTATCTCCGGCTGCACGCGCCCAAGGAGACGCCTGGCCCGGTCGTCCTGGACTCCCGCACTGTCGCGCTGCTGACGCTCACCAGCGCGGGCTTTCTGATGGTCATGTATCTGTTCGTTCGCGTCGCCATCACGCGGGTCTGAATCCCGGTGGAGGTCGGTCTTTTTTCGCGCCGCCGGGAGGCCGGCGGCAACCCTCCCAATTATCCAGGAGCCTGACGTGCGCGTCTCGAACATCGAAGTTACTGCACGCGACGAGTGGATCGAACTGGCGGGATCGGTGGACGATTTCCGGCTGTGGTATCGATTCCCTCCCGACCGCAAAGTCGCCGCGCGCGGCGACGCCTTCCTGGCCGCCGCGCTGCTCCCAGCCATGCGGACGGGCAC
>JAGVLI010000338.1 GCA_020054355.1 Planctomycetales bacterium
CGTGCTGCGGGATAGCGGTTTCGCGGCGGCAGCGCGAGTGGACCGCGCAGGGCGGAACCGTAAAGATGGGGCATGGGATTCGTTTTTCCATCGGCCGCTTGCGGCTTCGCAGACGGCGCGCGTTTCCGCTCGAAAGAGGAATATCCTTGCCGATGTTTCCAGAACCACATAAAGTAACGCCGATTACGCAGGCTGGATAGATCGCTTTCCATGCGGTGGAGGGGCCCCAACCGTGCCGTCCCTGGGATTGCTCATTGCCATCGTCGCAACGCTAGTTTTGCTCACGTTCGTCGCCGCGTCGGCCATTTTCTTTATCTGGGTCGAGCGCAAGGTGGCGGGCCGTATTCAAGACCGCCTCGGCCCGACCCGCGTCGGCGGCCGATTCGGCTGGCTGCAAACCATTGCCGACGGCATCAAGCTGCTGGTCAAGGAAGACATCATTCCCGCCAACGCCGATCACTTCCTCTTCCGTCTTGGCCCCTATATCGCGTTTTGCGGCTCCTTCCTGGCCTTCATCGCCTTGCCCTTCGGCAACGGCGTGGTGGCCGTCAACATGAACGTGGCCGTCTTCTATATGTTGGCCGTCATGTCCACCGAAGTGTTTGGCATCATCCTCGCAGGCTATGGCAGCGGCAGCAAATGGTCGCTGTTCGGCGGCATGCGCGAAGCGGCGCAGATGGTGAGCTACGAAGTGCCGATGGCGATCTGCGTGATCGTGCCGGTCATCGTCGCTGGCTCCATGAACCTGGTGACGGTGGGTCAGCAACAGGGCGGTTGCTTCGTCAACTGGCTGATGTTCCACGATCCCTTCACGTTCTGCGCCTTCTGGACTTACTTCACCTGCGCCACTGCCAGCTGCAAGCGCGCCCCGTTCGACCTGGCCGAGGCCGAGAGCGAACTGGTGGCCGGCTTTCACACGGAATACAGCGGCCTGCGCTGGTCGTTCTTTTTCATGGCCGAATATGCCGCCATGTTCGCGGTCAGCGGCATCGCCATCCTGCTGTTCGCCGGCGGCTGGCACACGGGTTTCCTGCCCTTCGATCCCGCCGATGCGCTGGCTACCAAGCTCGGCTCGTATCAGATCGAAGGCAGCCGGCCGCTGGTCATCGATTTCGGCTGGATTCTCGGCAACGTAGTCAACGTGGTGGTCTTCATCGTCAAGGGCTGGCTCTTGGTCTTCGTGATGATGTGGGTCCGCTGGACGCTGCCTCGGCTGCGCATCGACCAGGTGATGATGGCCTGTTTGAAATACCTGCTGCCGATCAGTTGCGCCCTGCTGCTGGGCGTCAGCGTCTGGCAACTGGCGCTCGCCAGCTTTGAATGGCTCGACTACTTCAGCTGGGCGCTGGGCGGCCTGTGCTTCTTCACGGCGGTGGTCGTCACCTGGAAGCTGTTCACCACGGACCAGCCGCCGCCCGACACCGGCATGGGCACCTTGCTGCAACAGGGCGGGCCGCTGATGGCCGAACTCGCGAAGAAATAGCCTGGCGGTTCGCGACGCTTCACGTAAGCGTTGCACCGCTCGACGGAGTATCGCTGATGAAGTTTCCCGACCTGCACGCCACCCTGTTCTGGGTCCTGGCCATCGCGACGGCGCTGAGCGCCATCAGCGTGGTGCTGACGCAGAACATCGTGCGCTCGGCCGTCTGGCTGCTGTTCAGTCTGTGCGGGACTGCCGGCCTGTTCTTCCTGGTCGGCGCGGACTTCGTCGGCGCCACGCAGTTGATCGTCTACGTCGGCGGCACGTTGGTGCTGGTGGTCTTCGGCGTCATGCTCACGGCCCAGGGGCCATTCATCAGCATGAAGACCAGTGCCGTCGAGTGGGCTTTTTCGGTCGTTGCCGGCGTGCTGTTCCTGGGCGTGTTGGTGGCCAGCATCAGCCAGGGGACCTGGGTCGGCGGGTTCGTCGCGGTCAGCCCGGCCGATTCGACCAGCGCCGTTACTTTGGGGGAATCGCTCCTGGGAGTTACGGACGCTACCCCCCCGGCCAAACTGCTGGGCAACGACAATCCGGATCAACTGCTGGAACGTACCCGCATGAGCTACCTGCTGCCCTTTGAAATCGTCTCCGTGCATTTGCTCGTCGTCCTGATCGGCGCTGCCTACCTGGCCCGCGCCAAGCGCCGCCGAGGAGCTGCCGCATGAGTCCCATCACCCTGAACCATTATCTGGCGCTCGGCGCTGTGCTGTTCGTCTGCGGCGTGCTGTGCATGGCCACCAAGCGCAACGCCATCGGCGTGCTGATGGGCGTCGAATTGGTGCTGAACGGCGCGAACGTCAACTTCGTGGCCTTTGCCTACTACCTGCGCGACGCCCAGGGCAACTCGGTCTTCCTGGTGGAAGGGCAGGTATTCGCCCTGTTCGTGATCGTGCTGGCGGCCGCCGAGGCCGCCGTGGCGCTGGCCATCGTGCTGAACTTCTACAACAACCACCTGACCGTGGATGTGGATACCGCCGAGGAATTGAAAGGATAGCCATGGAACACCCGGGGCTGCTCTACGTGGCGGCCACGCTGCTGCCTCTGGCGTCGTTTCTGATCCTGCTCATCTGGGGCGGACTGCGCAACTTCGCGCGCCGGAACAAGGCGACTTCCCCCGCCCTCGACGGCGTTTACCAGATCCTCGGCGGCGACGCCATCACCCGCACTCCCGCGTACATCGCCACCGCCGCCATCGCGGGCGCTTTCGTCCTTTGCCTCACTGGCTTCATCCTGCACGCCCAGGACGAGCATACTCACGGCGCCCAGCCTGCCGCTCATGCGCACGATCACAAACACGACCACGACGCGGCGCACGCGGATGGCAAATGGGCAGCGCATTTCGAGTGGATCCGTCTCGGCTCGCGGGAGAATGATAGCCGCGGCGCACTGGCCCTCGACCTCGGTTTCAAGATCGACCACCTGGCCACCATCATGTTCCTGATGGTGACCTTCATCGCCACGCTCATCCATATATTTTCAATTGGTTATATGAGCGATGAGCTGCAGGAGAAAGTCGAGGACCACCACGTCCACACGGCCCACGGCCACCTGGAGCGGCGCGGCCGCTTCGGCCGCTTCTTCATGTATCTGTCGCTGTTCTGCTTCTCGATGCTCAACCTGATCCTGGCGGACAACCTCTTCCAGGTCTTCATCAGCTGGGAACTGGTCGGCATCTGCTCCTATCTGCTGATCGGCTTCTACTACGAGCGGACGAGTGCATCCAACGCGGCCAACAAGGCGTTCATCACCAACCGCGTCGGCGACGCCGGTTTCGTCGTCGGCCTGCTCATTATCTGGACCTACGTCGGCACCTTCAACTTCGATGAGATCTTCGCCCGGCTGCGATCGCCGTTGCACGACTCCCACGGTGCCGTGCCGCTGGGCGGCGCGTTCGTCCGCGCCAATCCCGGAGCAGCCGAACCGGACGGGAGAATTCTGAAGCTTGCCGTCCCCAAGCCCGGCGAGGAAGCCGGTTCCGAGGTCGTGCTCTTCCCGGTTGACGCCACGGAAGGTCACTTTCACGGCGTCGGTCATGGCCGAAAGTTCCTGCGGAGCGAGGTCCGGCTTTCTCCGGACCTGGACCTCGACGGGCACGGCCACATACCCTATTGGTTGCTGACCGTGGCCGGGCTGGGCATCTTCCTGGGCTGCGTCGGCAAGTCGGCACAGTTCCCGCTGCAAGTCTGGCTTCCGGACGCGATGGAAGGCCCCACTCCCGTCAGCGCGCTGATCCACGCGGCCACGATGGTTGCCGCCGGCGTCTATCTCGTGGGCCGGGCCTTCCCGATGTTCACCCGCGAGGCGCTGCTGGTCATCGCCTACACGGGCGCGATCACGCTGTTCGTGGCGGCGACCATCGCCATCGTCATGACCGACATCAAGAAGGTGCTGGCCTATTCCACCGTCAGCCAGCTGGGCTACATGATGCTGGCCCTCGGTGTCGGCGGCTGGGCGGCGGGCCTGTTCCACCTGCTGACCCACGCCTTCTTCAAGGCGCTGCTCTTCCTCGGGTCCGGCAGCGTGATTTATGGCTGCCATCACGAGCAAGAGATGACCAAGATGGGCGGTTTACTGAAGAAAATGCCGATCACCGGCCTAACCATGCTGGCTGGCGTGCTGGCCATCGCCGGCACACCGCTATTCACGGGCTGGTACAGCAAGGACGCCATCCTGGTCGCCGCCTACGGCTTCACATCGGTCCATGGCGAGCACATGTTGCTGTTCCTGGCACCGCTCGTGACTGCCGGCATCACCACGTTCTACATGTTCCGCATGTGGTTCCTGACCTTCACCGGCGAGCCGCGCGACGCGCACGTGTACGAACATGCCCACGAGACGCCCTGGCTGATGACCGTGCCGCTGATCCTCCTCGCGGTTTGCAGCATCGGCGTGGCCTGGGGCTGGCCGGTCTGGGACGCGGAAGCGAGCGCGATGGAAAAGCACGTGCATCATGCCCAGCACCATGCCGTCTACACGGAGTTCGGCACGATCGTCGACAAGGACTTTCACGAGGGCGCTCTCCCCGAGGAGAGCATCCGTCAGGCCGGGCAGGCCGGCCATACCCTGGTGGGTCTGCTGGCGCTGTTCTCGGCCGGCATGGGCTTCCTGTTCGCCTTCGCGGTGTACAAGCTGAAGACGCTCGACCCCGCCGAGGCCAAGGAGCAGTTCGCCGGCGCCCACGACTTCCTGGCGCACAAGTGGTACTTCGATGAATTGTACAGCGCGATGCTGGTGCGGCCGGCGTTGGCGGTTTCCGGCTGGTGCCGGGATTTCGACCGCGTCGTCATCGATGGCTTCGCCAACGGCTTCGGCCGCTTCTGGGTCTGGGTGTCGAAATGGGACGGCTTGTTCGACAACGGCGTCATTGACGGCCTGGCCAACTTGCTCGCGACGATGGCCTACGGCGTCGCCGGCTGGTTCCGTTCCCTGCAAACCGGGTTCCTGCGCAGCTACGTGTTGTTCCTGGTGCTGGCCGCCATCGGGCTGTTTGTCTTGCTGAAATACCTGGTCAGCGTGGCGGTCGCGGGCTGAACCCGTAGGTCAGGCTTTCCAGCCTGACTGAAGCGCCGGCGACTGGTGACACGACTCCGGCGCTTCAGTCAGGCTGGAAAGCCTGACCTACAAGTCAGGCTGGAAAGCCTGACCTACAAGAATCGCAGTGCGTTCCCCGGCGGAAAGCCAGGGAACGAGGATGGCATGAACTCCTGAGCTGAGCATACTTCCATGCAACCACCTGCCGAAACCGACCTGCTCCTGATGACCGTCGCGATCTTCTTGCCCACGGCCTTCGCGATCCTGATCTGCCTGCCGTTGCCGATCTGGCGCAACAAGGACTGGGTCCGCTGGACGGCACTGTGGGGCACCGGGCTGACCATGCTCGTCAGCTTCTTCATCTTCATCGAATACTACCAGATGGCGCAGGGCCATAGCGATGGTCTGCGGCCGGGTTACGGGCGGGAAGCACAGCTCATTCCCCGCATGGAAGCGGCAGCGAAGCGCGAACTGACCGCTCAGCCGCGCGACAGCAACGACTGGGTCGCCCGCGTGCCGTGGATTCCGAGCTTCAACATCGACTATTTCGTGGGCATCGACGGCATCAGCATGGCCTTGGTGCTGCTGACCACGATCATCACGTTCATATCGATGATTGCCAGCTGGAACATCGAGCGTTATGTGCGCGGCTACTGCGCCCTGTTCCTGGTGCTGGAAACCGGCATGATTGGCACCTTCCTGGCGCTGGATTTCTTCCTCTTCTACATCTTCTGGGAAGTGATGCTGCTGCCGATGTACTTCCTGATCGGCGTCTGGGGCGGGCCGCGCCGCGAATACGCCGCCATCAAGTTCTTCCTCTATACCCTGCTGGGCAGCGTCTTCATCCTGATCGCCATGCTCGGCTTCTACTTCACGAACGTCCGCGACGTGGTGCCGGAACAGGTCGTTGAAGAGAAGGCGCAGCGTTTGGTACAGACCGGCCGCTACACACCGGACCAGGCGCGGGCGGAGGTAAAGGTCAACTCCTTCGACATCCTGGTGCTGCACAAGGCCGGCGCGGTGGCGGCGGACAAGATCAAAGCCCAGGAAGAAGTGGCACAGGCGGGCACCGAGGCCGAACGAAAAGCCGCCGAGGACAAGCTGGGGGCGCTGCAGCGGCGCTACAACCATACTGACGACTACTTCTTCACCAAAACAGAGTTTCAGTACACGATGTTCGTGCTGCTGTTCATCGGCTTCGCCATCAAGGTGCCGGTGTTCCCGTTCCATACCTGGCTGCCGGACGCGCACGTCGAGGCGCCCACGCCCATCAGCATGATCCTGGCCGGCGTGCTGCTGAAGATGGGCGGCTACGGCATCCTGCGGATCGCTTATCCGATCTGCCCCTGGGCGGCGGAAACGCTGGCCTGGTGGGTGGGCTTGTTCGGCGTCATCAACATCGTCTATGGCGCGTTCGCGGCCATGGCGCAAACCGATTTCAAGAAACTGGTGGCCTACAGCTCGATCAGCCATATGGGCTATGTCATCCTGGGCATCGCGGTCTGGTCGTCCTCCAACCAGGGGGCCTACTGGTCGATGGGCATGAACGGGGCGCTGTACCAGATGCTGGGCCACGGCGTCAGCTCGGCCGGCATGTTCTTCCTGGTCGGCGTCATTTACGACCGGGCACACCACCGCGACTTGAACAAGTTCCGGGGCCTGAACGAATCGATGCCCGTCTACGGCGGCATCAGCGCCATCATCTTCTTCGCGGCAATGGGCTTGCCGGGCCTGTGCGGCTTCATCGGCGAAGTCATGGTCGTGCTGGCCACCTGGAACTTCAGCTGGGTCTTCGCCATCCTTGCGGCACTGACCGTCGTGCTCACCGCCGGCTACGTCCTCTGGACCATTCAGCGGGTCTTCCTGGGCACCAATGACGCCTACAAGGACTATCCGGACATCACGTCGCGCGAGTTGCTGTGCGCGGTGCCGTTGGTGATCCTTTCCGTGGCGCTGGGCATCCTGCCGTCCCAGCTGGTGCTCAACTGGGTCGAGCCGTCGATCAATTACCTGGTCAATATGCTGGCGCGGGTGAACGGGTAAGTGCAAAGCCGCGAGCGGCGCTGAGGTGTTCGGAATACCATTGATCGAGAGCCACTCATGTTCCTGGACCTGAACATCATCGGCGGCTTGCAAAAAGGCCTGCTCGAAGACTGCTACGCGGTGCTGCCCGAGCTGATCCTCTGCGGCACCGTGATCCTCTTGCTGCTGCTGCGCCTGTTTTCGTCGCTCGACACCTGGCATCTGGGCTGGGAAACCCTGACGCTAACGCTGGTCGCCCTGATCGCGGCGGTCATGCAGTGGCATCGAGCCGAACCCGCTTCATTCTCGAATGAGTTGCCCTACGCGAGATTCCCCCGCGATCTGTTCGGCGGCTCCGCCAGCGGCTTGCTGCGCTACGACAACTTCGTGCTCTTTTTCCGCGTGTTCTTGATCGGTTTTACCGCACTGACCATCGTGCTTTCGATGCTTACCGGGATACCCGACCGGGAGGACTCGGCCGACTTCTACACGCTGCTGCTCGGCGCGAGCATCGGCATGTTGCTGATGGCGATGGCCAACCACCTGCTGATGGTCTTCATCGCCGTGGAAATGGCCAGCTTGCCCAGCTTCGCGCTGGCGGGCTTCCTGAAAGGCAAACGCCAGAGCAGCGAGGCAGCGCTCAAGTATGTCGTCTACGGCGGTGGGGCCTCGGGCATCATGCTCTACGGCATCAGCCTGTTGGCCGGGAAGTTTGGCACGGGCTACCTGACCGACCTGGGGACCGTGATGCCGGCGGCCATGGCTGCCAATCCCAGCGATCCCATCGTGCTCCTGGGCTTGCTGTTCGTCTTCATCGGCCTGGCCTTCAAGCTGTCGGTGGTGCCGTTCCATTTCTGGTGCCCGGACGTGTTCGAGGGCGCGGCGGCGGAAGTGGCGGGGTTCCTCTCGGTGGCTTCCAAGGGAGCGGCCCTGGCACTGACCGCGCGACTCGCGCTGGGTTTGGTCGGACCGGTGCAGTTCACCGAGAGTTTTCAGGATGGCCTGGGGCGCGTCCTGACCGTGAACACCACCGCGCCGATGGCCATGTATCTGATCTACTCGCTGACCTTTTTCGCCGCGATCACCGCCACCTTTGGCAATCTGGCCGCCTATCCGCAGACCAACTTGAAACGGCTGCTGGCCTACTCGACCATCGCTCACGCCGGCTACATGCTGATGGGCTTGGCGACCCTGCGGTCGGAAGGCGTCTCGGCCGTCCTGTTCTACCTGATCGTTTACCTGCTGATGAACCTGGGAGCGTTCGCCTGCGTGGCGTTTCTCCGCAACCAGACCGGTTCGGAAGACCTGTCCAGCTTCCGGGGGCTGATCTATCGCTCGCCGCTGCTGGTCATCGTGTTCGCGTTCTTCCTGCTCAGCCTGCTCGGCCTGCCGCCGCTGGCGGGGTTCGCGGCGAAGTTCCAAATTTTCCAGGTGCTGTACGACTCGGCGCAGCTGCACGGCATGGACGCCAGCCGCTGGGCGACGTTGAGCAGCCAACCGGGCCTGCCCGACGCGGTCTACAACCAGTTCGCCAGCCATGCGGCCAGCGAAACCAATCTCAGCTATGCCTTGTTCGGGCTGCTGGTGGTTGGCGGCGTGAACACGGTCTTCAGCGTGGTGTACTATCTCAAGATCATGAAGGTCATGGTGCTGGACAAGCCGCTGGACGAAGTGGAAGGGCGGGCACCGCAGCCATTCACTCTACCGGCCCTGTCGGCGCTTTACGGCAGTGTGCTGGCGGCCGCCGTGCTGGTCGTCGGCATCCTCTGGAACCCGCTGGCGGTGGCCAGCGAGCGCGGCGTGGCCCATTTCCGTC